>JBFFBT010000055.1:0-23959 GCA_041560255.1 Myxococcota bacterium
GGGGGATCGGGCCTAGGAAAAACCCACCTCATCAACGCCATTGGACATCAGATTTTACAGGATCGTCCCGATGCTAGGGTTATCTATACCACCACCGAAACTTTCGTCAACGAGCTCATCAACAGCATCCGCTTCATGACCATGGACCAGTTTAGAAATAAATACCGCACGTCCTGCGACGTGCTCTTGATAGACGACATCCAATTCATTTCGAAAAAGGTGCGTACCCAAGAAGAATTTTTTCACACTTTCAACTCGTTACACGAATCTCATCGCCAGATTGTCCTGACATCCGATTCGTATCCGCAAGACATACCCGAGCTCGAAGATCGTTTGCGTACCCGCTTTCAATGGGGCTTGATAGCCGACATACAACCACCGGAAATTGAAACCAGAATTGCCATCCTGCATAAAAAAGCCGAGATCGAGGGCCTCGACATACCGGAAGATGTAGCCATGTACATCGCCTCTACCCTTAAATCAAACATTCGCGAGTTGGAAGGCTCTTTGAAAAGACTCGGGGCTTTCTCCTCAATGTATGGCAAACCCATCACGTTGGAGTTTGCCAAAGACGTGCTCAAAGATCTCATCGGCACCAACAACAACGTATCGATCGAAGATATTCAAAAGGCGGTCTCTTCTTTTTTCAATGTCAAGCTTTCCGATTTACGCGGCAACCGCCGATATCGTTCGATCTCCAGACCTCGTCAAATCGCCATGTACATATGCAGGAAACACATCGATTCCAGCTTCCCCGAAATCGGAACACGATTCGGCAAAGATCATTCAACTGCAATCAGTGCGTGCAACAATATTGATAAGCTAATAAAAACAGATCCTTCTGTAAGAGAGGCCGTGGAAGCCATTGTGAGACAATTGTGCTTATGAAAAACTCTGTTGAAATTCTGTGCATAACGATGTGTTTATTAAGTGTAATTTTCTCGATGACGTTTTATCCACAATTCGTCCACATTTTGGCAACACGACTCAGTGGCAAAAATGTCCTTTTATCTAGACACCTTTACATGCATTTCACACTTTCCACAGGGCTCTTTTACTTCTTATTTTTAATGTATATATATATATTAATACTAAATACCTGTATCTTCAATTTACTTTGAGGTATGCGCCATGGAATTTACCATTTCAACTCCGGAACTATCCAAGGGTCTCTACCGAGCACAGGGCATTGTGGAGAAAAAAACCACCATGCCGATTCTTTCAAATGTTTTGATATCCGCACAATCTGATGGAGGCATTACCATATCCGCCACCGACTTAGAGGTTGGTGTAACCGGCAAACATCCTGCCGAAGTGACGGAAAACGGCGCCATTTCCATCAGTGCCAGGCATATGTATGACATTGTTCGGTCACTTCCCAACGACACCGTTTCCATTAAAAAACTCGACAACAACTGGGCCCTTATTACGAGTGGCTCGGTCGAATATCGCATGCTGGGTATGTCTCCGGAAGAATTTCACGATCTTCCTGATGTGTCCGAAGCCAAACTCTTTGAAGTCGAACCGAGCACTTTGAAGGACATGATCGATAAAACTGTCTATGCTGTGTCCAACGATGAGACCCGTTACAACCTCAATGGGTCATACCTCGAAAATATCGAACAGGAACACTTCAGGATGGTTGCCACGGATGGTCATCGTCTGTCGATGATTGATGCCCGACTTGCGAAAAACCCTGATGAAGTATCTTTCAATCAAGGTGTCATCGTTCCGAAAAAAGGTTTGCTCGAGATGAAAAGGCTTATCGAGGCCGAGGGCGGTGCATGTTTCTTAGGCATTCATGAAACCAACATGGTGTTCAAAAAAAATGATGTCACTGTTGTCATGCGTCTTTTGGACGGTCAGTTTCCCGAGTACCGCCAGGTTGTTCCCGAGGAGCAGCATGTCGTGCTCAAGATGGAAAGAAAACGATTGATTGAGAGCCTGAAGCGTATCAGCATTTTCGCATCCGATCGAACCTTGGCGATAAAAATCGGGCTCGAAAAAGACATCATAAAAATATCCACATCCAATCCGGATTTAGGAGATGCCCGCGAAGATATTCCAATAGATTACAATGGAAAATTTTTCACAATAGCCTTCAATGCGCGTTACCTTCTGGATGCACTTGCATCCATTCAAACCGATCAGGTTGATTTTACGCTCGAAGATGATCTTTCACCGGGTGTGATCAAACCTTCCGGTATTGAAGGATACAAGTGTGTCATCATGCCCATGAGAATCTAAAATCAGATCCAAGTTGAATATCCAAACCATCAGAGTGGGGTCATACCGGAACCTGGCGTTGCAGCAAATTGATTTTGCAGACGGTATCAATGTATTTGTGGGAGGAAATGGACAGGGTAAAACCAATGTTCTCGAATCGGTGTATCTGCTTGCGACCCTTCGCTCATTCCGAAGCGCCAGCACGAAGAATGTGATTCAACACGGCTCGGAATCAGCGTTCATCACGGCTGGATTGACGGCCGACGAAATACCCCAAGAGATAAAAATCGTCATAGAAAAAAATGGACGGAAAGTATGGATGGGAAGACGGTGTGTCAAAAGCGCATCAGATTATTTGGGGGTGTTTAAGGTAATTGCTTTTACTCCGGACGACCTGGCCATGATCAAAGGCGGGCCGTCAATAAGAAGGCGATTTTTGGATGGATCGGTGTTCTTGTTCAAACCGTCGCATCTTCTCTTGCTCAGAGAATTCAACACAGCCCTGCATGCTTACAATAAGTTGATCAAAGCCGTGGGTCGATGCGAAGAGGATGTCTTGGATTGCTTCGGTCGGACCATGGCCAGATGTGGCGCCAAGCTATCAACAGCCAGGCGGGACTTGGTTGAAAAACTGTCGTATCGGGCAGAAGAAATTATGCACAGACTCAACAACCATCGAGGTGACTTTTCATTGGTATTCAAACCGGGATGGAAATGGAACGCAGGATTGGAACCCGAAGAGAGTTTGTATGAACAGATCCGAACCAACACGAACATGTACCGAGCTCGGGGTCATTGTCTCCATGGTTCTCAGCAGGACGATTTTGAGTTGTTGTTGGATGGCAAGCCGGCCAGATGGTTTGGATCACAAGGACAGCAAAAGTCGTGTGCGCTGGCTTTGCTCATGGCGGTGGTCGACGAGTCACTTGAGCAGGGTTTCAATATTCCGGTCATTCTTTTGGATGATATTTCAAGCGAGCTTGATTCGCAGCGCCGAAGTGCGCTTTTCGAGATGGTGGCCGCCATTGGAGGTCAAGTTTTCATTACTGCCACGGAAACCAGCTTGATATCGGATATCATCGGCCGGGCTGCTCGAAGGTTTGAAGTGAGGGGAGGAAATGTTTTGCCAGAATAGATTCTGCTGAAAAAATCTCTAAAGATCGTGTTTTAATTCGAAATGGCTTCTCGTGCCGCGAAACTCGCAACGTACAATTCACTGTAAAACAGTGACTTTTAAGTTTAGCTCAGACAGTTCTCGCCGGTCGAAACCGATTTCAAATCAAAAATAGTTGTTTTTCAGAAGAATCTGAATAGGGACGATCTCAATACCCTGCTTTTGAAACCTCGATATCGATAACTGGTTGCATTGCTTAAATATTTTTCTCTGCATTGTTAAAAATGTACGCTTGCGATGGATTCTTTCTGTGCGATCCGAGGCCGAAGAACGGGTTGCGTCCTGTTGCGAGATTTATTGAATATTATATATATTTATCATACTGTTACAAACAACAGGGTTGTATCATTTTCCTTTACAGCCGCGAATGGTCATGCTAGGCTGTCTCCCCTGTTTGGTATTGGACAATTTAGACAGTTAGATGACGATGGACTCAAAACAACCAGTGACGGACGTTGCATCAAAGAACCGGAAGTATGACGCCGATAATATCAAGGTTCTTGGCGGGTTGGACGCTGTTCGCAAGCGTCCGGCCATGTATATCGGCTCGACATCATCGATGGGGTTGCATCATCTCGTATTTGAGGTAGTTGACAACTCGATTGATGAGTCTCTGGCGGGATTCTGTAAATTTATTCGTGTCACGATTCACTCCGACAATCGAATTACGGTAGAAGACGACGGAAGAGGCATTCCGATCGACGAACACAAGACGGAAAAGAAACCGGCAGCCGAAGTCGTCATGACGACCTTACATGCGGGTGGGAAGTTTGATTCCCAAACGTACCAGATCTCCGGCGGTCTTCATGGCGTCGGGGTGTCGGTGGTCAACGCGCTGAGCAGCTCTCTCATCTTGGAGATTTTCAGAGACGGCAATATCTACCGTCAGGAATACAGCCGAGGAAACCCCCAGACAAAGTTGGGTATTATAGGTACTACCCAACAAACCGGAACAAAAATCACTTTTTTGGCCGACGATGCTATTTTTCAGACAGTTGAATACAGCTTCGACATTCTCAGCAAAAGGCTTCGGGAACTGAGCTTTCTCAACCGGGGCCTGACCGTGTCAATCCGCGACGAGCGCACTGGAAAATCTAAAGAATTCAAATATGATGGGGGTATTAAAAGTTTTGTCGAACATCTCAATCGAAACAAGAACGTCATCCATCCAAATGTAATTTATCTTGCCGGCGAGCTGCATGATACCTTGGTGGAAGTGGCCATCCAATATAATGATGGATACCAAGAAAATGTATTTTCCTTCGCGAACAACATCAATACGGTCGAAGGTGGGAGTCATTTGGTAGGGTTTCGTTCCGCTCTTACGAGAACGATAAATTTTTATGCTCAAAAGAACAATCTTCTCAAAGATTTAAAAGAAAATCCGCAGGGTGAGGATATTCGGGAAGGGCTCACTGCCGTCATTTCTGTCAAGCTCATGAATCCCCAATTTGAAGGACAAACCAAAACCAAGTTGGGGAACTCGGAGACCGAAGGAGTCGTCAAGTCCATCGTCAACGAGCAACTCGGAAATTACCTGAATGAAAACCCACAAGTATCCAAGGTTGTGTGCAACAAGGTCATTCAGTCCGCGCGGGCGCGTTTTGCGGCCCGTAAAGCCAGAGAGATGGTCAGGCGTAAGGGCGCCTTGGAAAGCCTCAGCCTGCCCGGTAAACTGGCCGACTGCCAGGAAAGAGATCCGTCCAAGGCAGAATTGTTTTTGGTAGAGGGAGACAGTGCCGGCGGTAGTGCGAAACAGGGTAGAGATCGAAAGTCTCAAGCGATTTTGCCCTTGAGAGGAAAGATTCTCAACGTGGAAAAATCGCGGTTGGATAAAATTCTTTCCTCCGCCGAAATTTCCACGATGATTGCGGCGCTTGGGACCGGCATTTCTAATGACGAATTCAATTTGGACAAACTGCGTTACTATCGCATCATTATCATGACGGATGCCGATGTGGACGGCAGCCATATACGTACGCTGTTGCTGACTTTTTTCTATCGATATATGCGAAGCATCATTGAGCAGGGACATTTATATATCGCTCAACCCCCACTGTTTAGAATCACCCGTGGAAAAGAGGCTCTTTATTTAAAAGATCAGAAATCCTTGGATTCTTATCTTATCGACAATGGTGTAAACAAAGCCAAGGTCCATCTCGCCACGAATGGCTCTTTGACTCTTGAGGTTGGCGATCTCAAGTCACTGTGCCAGATTCTGATGCAGTACCGTGATTTGTTGTTCAGGGTAGGCCGGACCATCGATAAGCGTCTGGTCGATGCCATTGTCATGGCTACGGATATGGATGCCACCACCACCACCGATAAAAATACTTTGATTTTGCAAGCCGAGAAGCTTCAAGGCTATTTGGAGCAGTCTCATCCCGAAATTCTGCCTCTTTTTCCGATACTTCAAGATGACCCTCGAAACCCGGGATTTTTGCTCAACATCGAAACGCACGATAACGGCAGCCGCAAGGAGACGAAGATTGACAGAGATTTTCTGTCAAGACCCGATTTTTTACAGTTGAGGGAATTGCGAGACAAAATACGCAGCTACGGCAATCCTCCATATAGGATTTCAGAAGGTGAAAACCAGGATGAGATCCTTCAGCCTCAAGGATTGCTCAATTACATTCTCTCTGCAGGTCAGAAGGGTTTGACTTTTACGCGTTACAAAGGTTTGGGTGAAATGAATCCGGATCAGTTGTGGGAGACCACCATGAATCCCCAAACCCGAACACTCCTTCAGGTTAGAGTAGACGATGCCGTTGAAGCGGATGAGATTTTTACAATGCTCATGGGAGATGCCGTTGAGCCTCGGCGCGAGTTCATTGAAAGCAACGCGCTCGAAGTGGCCAATTTGGATATCTGACCGAATTCTGGAGATTTTTTTGAGAAGATCATCAATATTGTCAGTTGGTGGCTATGTTCCCGAAAGAGTGGTTACCAACCAAGAACTTACCCAATGGATGGATACTTCCCATGAATGGATCGTCGAACGCACGGGTGTGTACGAAAGACGTTGGGTTGATGGTCCGACAGCAGGTAGCGACCTGGCCGAACGAGCCGTGCGTGAAGCCGTCGAAAAAGCCGGCATACATCTCAATGATATTGAGTGTATCATCGTAGCAACCCTCTCTCCCGAACACGAATTTCCAGGGGTAGGGTGTTTCTTGCAAGAACGACTCGGACTGCCGGGTATACCCGCCTTGGATGTCAGAAATCAGTGTTCTGGTTTCATTTTCGGCCTCAGTGTTGCCGATGCCTGGATTCGTTCGGGACAATATGAATGTGTCGTCCTGGTCGGCGCCGAAGTTCAAAGCACCGGACTCGATCTGAGCACGCGGGGTCGAGACATATCGGTTTTATTCGGGGATGGAGCTGGAGCCGTCATTTTGGCGGCAGTGGATGATTCAGAAGAAAGGGGTGTTCTTTCTACCCATTTGCATTCTGATGGACGTTTTGCCAAGGCGCTTTGGCTGGAGGCGCCGGGATCCATTTTTCATCCTCGCCGCATTACCCAACAAATGATTGACGAGGGTTTGCATTTTCCAAAAATGAATGGGAGATTGGTTTTTACAAACGCGGTACGATACATGCCCAAAGTCATACGGGAATGCTTAGATCATCATGGCAAATCTATTAATGATGTCGACTTGGTCGTTCCTCATCAGGCCAACAAACGCATCAATGAGATGGTGGCGCGAGAGTTAGACCTGCCTCAAGAAAAAATGTATTCAAACATCGAACGTTATGGAAACACAACGGCCGCGAGCATACCCTTGGCGTTACGAGATGCAGAGAGAGAGGGAAAGCTCAAGTCCGAAGATTTGGTCATATTGGCATCATTTGGCGCGGGTTTTTCGTGGGCCAGCGCTTTGATTCGGTGGTGAGTCTCCGAAAAAACCATTCACCTAATTACAATGAACGGGGTGAATGTGCATTCATGGTGTTTTAAAACCTGCTGAAAATGGTGGAAAGCATGTCAGACTTGGTCGAACAGATTGTCAACATAGAAGACGAGATGCGATCTTCGTATCTCGACTATGCGATGAGTGTTATCATTGGACGTGCTTTGCCCGACGTTCGGGATGGCTTGAAACCCGTGCATCGTCGTATTTTGTACGCCATGTTTTCAGAGGGGTTGCTGCACAACAAAAA
Source organism: Myxococcota bacterium (assembly GCA_041560255.1). GTDB lineage: Bacteria > Myxococcota > B64-G9 > B64-G9 > B64-G9 > JBFFBT01. The sequence goes on from JBFFBT010000055.1 coordinate 7,565, forward strand.
ATACTCCAAGTGTGCCGGTGTAGTAGGAGAGGTGTTGAAAAAGTATCATCCTCACGGTGACTTGGCGGTTTATGACTCGCTGGTGCGCATGGCCCAACATTGGAATATGCGCCATCCCCTGGTGGACGGTCAAGGCAACTTCGGTTCTGTAGATGGGGACCCCCCGGCGGCTTATCGTTATACCGAAGCCAGGCTGGCGAAGCTGGCGCAGGAGCTGCTTGCGAACATCGATCAGGACACGGTTGACTTTGTAGCCAACTATGATGGCTCCTCCGAAGAACCGACCGTGCTGCCCGCCCGTTTTCCGAATCTGCTCATCAACGGATCAACCGGAATAGCCGTGGGGATGGCCACGAATATTCCACCGCATAATCTTGGCGAGGTGGTTGACGCCACCATCCATCTCATACGAAATCCGGATGCCAGGTTGGAAGATCTGATGCGGTTCATACCTGGTCCGGATTTTCCTACCGCTGGTTTGATATATGGCAGAAGCGGTATTCTCCAAGCTTACAAGACCGGCCGGGGCATCATGACTCTACGGGCCAGATCTACAGTCGAAGTGGATCCGAAAACCCACAAGTCGAGCATAATCGTTACGGAGATTCCATATCAGGTCAATAAAGCCAAGATGGTCGAAAAGATCGCCGAGCTCGTGCGGGATAAAAAGATCTCGGGGATTTCCGATATTCGGGACGAGAGCGACAGGCAAGGCATGCGGGTGGTAGTGGAGCTGAAAAAAGATGCGATTGCAGAAGTTGTAACCAACCAGCTTTACAAGCACACCCCCATGCAATCGTCATTTGGCACTATTCTTTTAACCATCGTGGGAGGGCAACCCCGCCTGCTCGATCTACGTAGCATCATCGAGCAATACATTTCGCATCGTCGCGAAGTTACCCGGCGTCGATGCGCTTATGAGTTGGCGCAAGCGAAAGATCGCGCCCATATCCTCGAGGGGTACCAGATAGCTCTCGATCATCTGGATGAAGTTATCAAATTGATACGTAGCTCCAAGGATCCAAGTGAAGCCAGGATGCAGTTGATTTCCAGGTTTGAGCTGTCACAAAAACAGGCTCAAGCCATTTTAGATATGCGTTTGCAACGGCTCACTGGTCTGGAGAGGGATAAAATCGCGAGTGAGCTCGAGCAAATAAGGCAAGAAATCAAGAGACTCGAGGAAATTCTGCAGGATTTGGTAAAATTGATGAACCTCGTGGTTGGCGAGCTCGAAGAAATCCGTACCCAGTATGCCAATCCGCGCCGTACCGAGATTGTATCTGAAACCAAAGAATTGACGGTTGAAGATTTATTGGCGGACGAAGATCATGTGGTCACGGTCAGTCATGCCGGTTACATTAAAAGAAGTCCCATCAGTTTGTACCGGCGCCAACGCCGGGGTGGACGGGGCCGAACCGGAATGCACACTCGGAGTGAAGACTTTGTCAACAGCCTTTTCGTGGCGTCCACCCTTAGCACCATCCTGGTGATTACGAAACATGGTCGAGCGTATGCTCTCAAAGTACACATGGTGCCGGAAGCCGGTCCGGCCGCCAAAGGTTCGGCCATTGTCAATCTGCTGCGGTTGCATGCCGGCGAGCAAGTGGCTTCGATTGTACCGGTACGCTCATTTTCCGATCAATCCGGAAATTTTCTCAGTATGGTGACCAAAAAAGGTTTCATCAAAAAGACCGAGCTTCGGCATTTCTCCAACATCAACGTGGCCGGGATCATTGCAATGGGTGTTGCCGCCGATGATGAAATTATAGGCGCCTGTGTCACCTCGGGCCAACAGGAGATCCTGATAGGTACTCGAGCGGGTATGGCAGTGCGTTTTAAAGAGAACGCCATCCGTGCGTCCGGCCGCACATCCAGAGGAGTTCGAGGTATTCGACTCAAGACCGGTAATGTCGAGTTGATGGTCGACGAGCACGAGGGTTCACCTCGAACCATGGATCTCATGGACGAAGTTGTTGGGATGGTGGTCGTCGATCCTGGAGCGACCATCCTTACGGTCACCGCCAATGGTTATGGAAAACGCTCGGAAACGGAAGAATATCGATTGACGGATCGCGGCGGTGTCGGAGTAAAAACTTGTCGCATCACGGAAAAGACCGGAGAAGTCGTTGGACTCATGCAGGTATCGGAAGATCATGATGTCATGTTGGTAACCGACGGAGGAATGATTATTCGCACGAGCGTCAGTGGCATTTCCGTCATGGGGAGGGATACACAAGGGGTTCGGTTGATCGATCTCAAACCGGGTGAAACCGTGGTTGGGCTGGCCCGTTTGGTGGAAAACGAAGAACCGGTGGAAGGATCTTGTTTGTGATTACCGGGTATCGAACTTGTAACCGAGAAAAGCAAACAGCCGAGGTATTGGTGTTTTCGCGGCATGGTTCGTGTCGCCTGTTCCTGTTCAATCTTTTGTTTTTATTGAATGTTTTTGCTTGTATTACCGACGATTCTCAAGATGGTTTTTCCAAAGGTATGGATTTGCTTTTCGATGGTCGTTATGAAGATGCGGAGAGTCATTTTCTATATCTGGCGAGAGAATTTTCGAGATCCTCCACGACGGAATCGAAACTGCATCAAGCCATGGCTCTCTACCAGGCCGGCAGGATAGAAAGACTTTATCTCGGGCAACCCAGGAGGGCGATCACCCGTTACCGGGAAGCCCTGGAGTTGTCTTCAGGCGCCGCTTTTGCTTTTGATGCCAGGCGGGAAATCGCATTGATTTTCCACGACCGGCTGCGCGACTACCGCAGTGCAGTCATAGAGCTCGAGCAATTGGTTCAGTCGTTTCCCGAACGCAAGGATATAGATCATTATCGTTTTCGAATCGCTCAGGGGTACTTTCTGCTGCGCGATTTTGATCAAGCCCGATCAGCAGCGAAAGGCATGTTGGAAAAAGGAACCACGGATCCCGGCTTGTTGGCCAATGCCATGTTGTTGATTGCCAATTCATATTACGCACAATCAAAATACGAGCTGGCGGTTGACACCCACAAAAAACTGCTTCTGCTCAAACCTGGTGACGAGATCGAATCCAGGAGCTCTTTCGAGCTGGGTATGTGTTACCTTGAGTTAGGGGACTTTCGTACGGCCGAGCAACATCTCTTGCAAGCTCTAGAGAGGCACACGAGACCCGACATCGTTCGCTATCAGCTTATGATCCTTCAGGAAAGAATGAGTGAGGAAGATGACGAATCTTTGCCGAAGCTGCCGAGCGCCACGTCGGGTCGCAAGCTTGTTATCGAGGTGAAGGCACAGGGAACCAAATCTTCGATTCCAAAAGAAGCCGTTAGGGTCAAATCCCAGCCATCCCAAAAACAATCGATTGTAGAGCAAAGAGACAACCCCCCCGATACATCCCGGCAGTCAGCGGATAAAAAAGAACCCATCGAATCAAAAGTTACAAAAACCTCCCAACAGATCAAGGCTCAGACCTCCTCGGTTGAATCTGAAGTCCAAAAAGCTCCCGATCCGGCTGACTCGAAAGAATCGAGAAATATAAAGGACACTATCCAAAAGACCGATGATGCGGCCAAGGTTGAAAATGTCACGGAATCACATCCGAATGACACCCTCCAACCACCAAAAGTCGATACGAAAAAACCGGTTGAGAAAGCACTCAAAGATCCGCCAAAGGATAAAGTCGAGGCAAAACCTGAGAAAAGCTCTCCCGCTTTGAAAACAATCGATCCGGCCGATCAGGAGTCATCGAAACCTTCTCCATCCAACGCGCCTTCTCAAAACAAACCAGATCCAACCCAGTCCGATGACAAATCTTGATGATTCGGTAATATTGGCCGGGTTGAATATGTCTTCAATTGAAAAAAAAGGTTGATCCTTTGTCCACAGGCGTGTTATCTCCAGCATTCACAACGGAGGCCGTGGTGCCGAAATTCAACGAGTCGCTTCGTAAGGTAGCGCCTTTTTTGAACATTGGAGGAATGTTTTTCGGTTGCATGGTAGTCGGAGTGGGCCTGGGTTACTGGCTCGATAAGAGATTCGACACGGCTCCTTGGTTGCTTTTGTCTGGTTCAATACTCGGAATTATTTCGGGTTTTTATCATTTTTTCAAAGTTGTTTGGAGGATTGACAAGGATAAGGATGATGAAACCTACCAGAGGTGACACGGCCCGAACAAGCACAAGAGCGCCAGGGAAAAAGACTCTTATCTTGATTCTTGTGTTGGCAGGTCTCGGATGTGTGGCATCGATGGCGGTTTATTTGTTCAATGATTCGGAATCGATGAAAAAACCCGCTTTGGGTGTATTTGCCGGTTGGCTTGGGGCCGGGTTAATGGGTCTATCTGGTTGGTGGACGAGCCGCAAGGCGCTGACAGGCGGCCGCAACGACATGTTGAAATATATGGTAGGCGGTATGTTGGCGAGGATGTTGGCGTGTGGTTTGGGTAGCGGATTGGTGGTTGGTTTGGATCTGTTGGATAGGAATGGTTTCGTTTTTGGTCTTTTAACCGGATTGGCGGTTTTTTTAGCGGTGGAAATCGGTGGAATTTACATCTCGTCTTCGCATCAGGTCGGACGGATTTCTCCAAGAGGGGATTGATCGTGTCAGAACAAGTTGCAGAAACAGTGGCCAAGCCGATAGGGGAACAAGTCAAGGATATGATCCTTCATCATGTCACCAATGGCTGGGATTGGCAGTTGCCGGGCTATAAGGTGATGCTCGATCACGAGCTTTGGAAGTTCGAATTGGGCGGGATGGAGATTAACTTGTCCATCACAAGACATGTGGTCATGATGCTGATTGCCGCCGGTTTGTTGCTTTTGATGGGTTTTTCGGTCAGGCGCAAGATCGCTCTGATTCCCAAGGGTTTTGCATCGTTTATCGAGTCTTTTGTATTGTTTATCCGGGACGAAATCGCCCACCCTACCTTGGGACATTCTGTGGCGTCTTCTTATACGCCTTTTCTTTGCACTACCTTCTTTTTCATCCTGACCTGTAATTTATTGGGGTTGATTCCTTACGGATCCACCGCAACCGGTAACATCAGCGTCACCGCAGGGTTGGCATTTGCTGCATTTTTGAGCATACAGGCCGCGGGTATGAAGAAGATGGGTGTATTTGGTTACTTCAAGCATTTGGTGCCCCATGGTGTTCCTCTTTGGTTGTCGCCCGTCATGGTGATTGTCGAGCTCATGGGCGTGTTTGCGAAACCTTTCGCTTTGTGCGTCCGACTCTTTGCAAATATGGTCGCAGGACATGTCGTGATACTAAGCCTTATTGGATTGGTTTTCGTACTTGGCTATGCGATAGCCCCGATCACGGTGGGATTCGGGGTTTTTATGTACATGCTGGAAATCTTTGTTGCGTTTTTACAGGCATACATTTTTACGATGTTGACGTCCCTGTTCATTGGTATGCTTGTGGCGGAAAGTCACTGAACATGATTCTACTCTTCTGAGCGAAGGAGGCAAAGGTATGATGGGTTTAACGCATCTAGCAGCAGGTATTGGAGCGGGTTTGGCAGTTATCGGCGGAGCTTATGGTATTGGTAGGATTGCAGAAAGTGCCATGCAGGGTACCGCAAGACAGCCATCTGCATCGGGTGACATTCGAACCTCCATGATTATCGCTGCGGCGCTTATCGAGGGTGTTACTCTTTTTGCCGAAGTCGTTTGTATTTTGATGGCGGTCAAGTGATAGGCGTCATGGAGGGCCTAGGCCATCCAGGGAGATACTAGATGACCCTGACGGAACTATACATGTGGGGTTCGGGGTTGCTTGGTGCCGCGACCGAAGGCGAAGGCCACGGTTTTTCTTTAATGGACATTCATGTCGGCACGATTTTTTGGACCTTGGTCATCTTTGTGCTGGTTTTGTTTGTTTTGGGCAGGTTTGTTTGGAAACCTATCCTCAAAGCAGTAGAAGATCGCGAAGAAAGAATTCGTTCATCGCTGAGCCAGGCGGATGAGGCCAAAGCGGAGTTTGAGAAGGCTCTCTCCGATCAGAAAAGAGAAATGGATAGACAACGCAGGGAAGCGAACGAGCTCATTTCGAAAGCGAAGGAAGAAGCGCAGGTTGCCGGCCAAGAAATAGTGGAAAAAGCCAGAAAAGAAGCCGAAGAACAGACCAACCGTGCGCGTCGCCAAATTGAGGAAGAGAAAAACCGAGCTTTGGCGGAGGTTCGATCCCAAGCGGTCGGCCTGGCACTGGATGCGGCGAGTCATCTCCTGGGAAAGGTAATGGACAAGGAGAGACACAAGGCCATTGTAAAAGAATACATCAAGCAACTTCCGGACAACATAAAGGAAAAACATTAGCGTTTTCTTCTGGAAATCGAAAAGCCGGTTTGCGGGGGGTCTGTCGTTCTTTACCGGTTGTAAGGGTGACAACACAACCTCGGTGTTGGAAGGTGTAACATCGAAAACAGTGGATTGTGGTTGTCATGCGCCTGTATAATCCGTAATGTTGATATACCAATCGGCCAGCAAGAGCATGACGCGATGTTTCAAGATGCCTTGAGAAAGCCTGCCGCATTACACAAAGGCGATCACATACGGTTGATTGCTCCTGCAAGCCCATACAGAAAAAGAGATCTTCGAAGGGGATGGCGTATCATCGAGCAACTCGGATATCAACCAGTCATAAGTAATCGCTCGATTCGCAAGACCGGTTTTCTGGCGGGAGATGATGCCGAACGAGCGGACGAGTTGCAACAAGCTTTCCTGGAGAGAGAAACTTCGGCGGTTTGGTGTATACGAGGTGGATACGGATCGGCGCGGTTGCTCGGTCGCCTGGATATGGAGGCGATTCGGAAACGACCCAAAATGATAATCGGGTTTTCAGATATCACGGCGGTTCTGGTTGCTCTTTCATCACCGGGAGGCTTTGTGACTTTCCATGGACCCGTAGTTACACAACTACCGGTGTTGAACAAGAAACATCTGGACTGGATGGGTACATTATTCTCCGGACAATCGATCTACCTGGAAGCGCCTCTTGGAAGAGTAAAAACTTTGGTGCCAGGAACGGCGGAGGGTCGTTTGGTGGGAGGAAATCTATCCATGTTGACCAGCCTGATCGGAACACCGTATCTTCCCTGCCTCGATGGCTCCATTGTGTTCATTGAGGATACTGGCGAGCAGGCCTATCGATTGGATCGTTTGTTTTGGCAATTGAGAGAAGCGGGCGTGTTGGATAGTGTGGCGGGTTTGGTGTTGGGATCGCTCAACGCGTGTAAACCCGTTGGTAGAACCCGGTTTTCCGCAGAAGCGGTCATGGAGCGAGCGATCTCAGAGCTTGGGGTTCCTTGCGTATCTGGCGCAAATTTCGGTCATATTACCAGAAACGTCGCGTTGCCGGTGGGAGTTCTGGCCAGATTGGAGGCAACGCGCGGAAAACTGACACTGCTTGAATCTTGTGTACAATAGTCAAAGGCCGGTTGGCAGACGTTTGATCGATGAGATACTCAGGTGCTCCTCTGGCATGAAAGCATGTATACTTCATACTGATCTGATTGATCTCATGAAGCTGGGATTCGAGAAAAGAGTATTTTCCGGCGCCGCGTTGCTGGTTGGTTCTTGCCGAGAAAATTTGCATGCAACTGCGCACGGGACTCTATCAAGACTGCCTGCGGCAGAACCTGTGACGCTGTCTACTTGTTTTGATTTGGCCTCCTTGACCAAGATTTTGTGTACAACCTCATTGGTGATCGAATTCGTACAATCCGGCCTCATTGGATTAGAAGACAAGATGAGCAAATTCCTGCCTGGTTATCATGGCCGATGCAAGGAAGAAATATCCATTTTACATTTGTTGGAGCATTCTTCCGGGCTGGCTGCCTGGCGGCCCTACTACCATGAAGTTTCTGCCGCTGGCGGCGGAAGTATGCTGGCGACGCATGCCGGCCTGGAAGCAGTTCGCTCCATGGTTCTGGCTGAAATACCGCGGAATCATCCTGGGACAAGTATTCTTTATAGTGACATAGGATTTATGTTATTGGGTTGGATATTGGAGTTGATAGGGGGAAAGCCCATTGACGATCTGTTTACAAAACGGTTGGCGTCTGGATTGAAGCACCGCAACATTTTTTTCATTGATCTCAAGCGTCCCGCTCAGGCAATGCAGGTGCGGGCTGGACGTACGTTTGCCGCGACTGAAAATTGCTCCTGGAGGGGCAGAACGCTAATCGGAGAAGTTCATGACGACAATGCGTATGCCATGGGAGGCGTATGCGGACATGCCGGATTGTTTGCAGATATTTACGCTGTTGCTGATTTGGCCCGCATATGGATGGATTCGTACCAAAGCTCCAAAGGAAGGTGGGATCGCAACTTGGTGCGGCATTTCTGGACACCCTCCAAGGTGCCCGACTCGAATAGAGCATTGGGTTTTGATATGCGCAGCTCACTAAATCCATCGAGTGGTCGTTTTTTTGGAGCCAAAACTGTGGGTCATACAGGATTTACCGGAACTTCGTTATGGATTGACCCGGAAAAAGATCTCATGGTTGTTTTGCTGACAAATCGTGTACACCCGAGACGAGAAAATGATGCCATGACTTGGTTTCGACCCCATTTGCACGATGCGGTGATGCAGGTTTGGGAGAAAAAAGCATGAACATCCACTTGGTTGCAATCTGTGGCACCGGCATGGGATCTTTGGCCGGATTACTCAAAGAAGCCGGACATCAGGTAAAAGGCTCGGACAAGATGTTTTATCCTCCCATGTCCGAAAGCTTGCGCGCCTGGGGAATTGATACCATGAATGGTTTTGACTCCTCTCATGTTACAGGTGATTTGGATTTGGTTGTGGTTGGAAATGCATGTAGAAAAGACAATCCGGAGGTCCAAGCGGCCCGGGATCGAAACATTCGAGTCGCAAGCTTTCCGGAAACACTTTATGAGTTGTTTATCAAAGAACGGCGTTCCATCGTTGTTGCGGGCACCCACGGAAAAACTACGACAACCTCTATGCTTTCATATGTATTGAGACGGGTTGGAAAAGATCCATCGTTTTTGATCGGAGGAATTCCAAGGGATACCGGCAAAAGCTTTCATTTGGGCCGGGGGGAGTTATTTGTGGTGGAAGGCGACGAGTATGACTCGGCCTTTTTCGATAAACGACCAAAATTCATGCACTATCAACCTGAAATACTCGTGTTGACATCCATGGAGTATGATCACGCAGATATATACCCCGATTTTGAAACCTACCGAAATGCATTCTTGCAGCTCATATCTCATCTCGATAAACGCTGCGTGTTGGTTGCTTGTCATGACGATGCTGAAGTCAGATCTCTGATGCATCAAGCCGACTGTAGGGTGGTATCTTACGGATTTGATCCGGATGCCACCTGGCAGGCATCTCAATGCAGTGACGGCGAAAAAGGAGCAAAGTTTCGTTTAAGCCTGGATGGATTTCATCGCGGATCGGTAGCCATACCACTTTCCGGAAAGCATAACATCTCGAATACGCTGGCAGTTTTAGCCGTTTGTGAGCTTTTGGGTATTCCTACAGATAACGTGGCATCTGTTCTTCAAGGTTTTATGGGGGTTGCGCGAAGAATGCAGGTTCGCAATGTTGTAGCGGGTGTCACCATCATTGATGATTTTGCGCATCATCCAACCGAAGTATCTGCTACCCTGCAAGCCGCGCGGGCTCGTTTCCCTCAGGCTCGGTTGGTCGCAGTTTTTGAGCCCAGGAGCAATTCGAGCAGGCGTAATGTGTTTCAAGATCTTTACAAAAAGGCATTTGAACCAGCGGATGATGTTTTGATGGTTCCACCTTTCAATCGAGATCAGATTGACCCAAAACAAAGAATCGATCCCGAGAAAATAGTACAATCTTTGCTGAAAAGAGGAAAAAGCGCTTGGTTTTGTGATGATGCCCGGCAGGTGGTGGATAGACTTGTGTGCGAGCTGAAAACCGATTCGGTCGTGGTGATCATGTCGAATGGTGATTTTGATGGAATACACGAGAAACTCATTCGAGCCTTGCATCAACGGGAGGATTCCGTCTCATGATCTGGATTTGGGCCTTGATTTTGGGTGGTCTTGGCTTCTTGAGTTGGTTGGCGATGACGCGTTGGGTTCGCCGCAATCTTTTGAGTCATAGCGGGGTTGATATCCACTTTGCGACCACTGAGGACGGATGGCATTTGGCCTTGCGCCGCTACTTACCCGAAAAAAAAATGTTTAAAGAGCCCGTATTTCTTTGTCACGGATTGGGTTCCAACGGATATATATTTGATATGTCCAGGGAAAGATCGTTGGCTAGGTATCTCCAACGGCAAGGATTTGAAGTATGGATTCTCGAATTGAGGGGAGCCGGATTGAGTAAGACTCCGGCTTGGTTTCTACGTAGAAATCAAGAAACTGCTTTCAACCATTTTCTCGAGAAAGATGTTCCGGCCGCGCTTGGATTGATTCAAAAGCTGAGCGAATCCAACAAGTTATTTTGGATCGGTCACGGCCTGGGTGGTATGATGGGATATGCCTGGGCGGCATCGATGGACAATGACTGCGTTTGTGGTTTGATCACGCTCTGTACTTCGGTAACCGCGCATCCGACATCGGTGGTGGGAAAGTTGAAACCATTGTTGAAGATGGTCCCTCTTATGTTGGGAACTGCATTTCGATCTTTGGCGAGATTGTCTGCACCTATTACAGCATGGTGCGGCTATCCTTTTTTTAGATTCTTTGCTGTTCGTAATGGTCTTGAAAAAGACTTGATGGGCAAATGGTTGGTCAATGTAGTTGAAAACGCTCCCGGTAGTTTACTTCGCCAGGTATTGGGCTGGATGTATACAGGAGAATACGGACCTTCGATCGGGGAAGTTCGAACTGCCGTCATGATTGTTGCAGCCGACTCGGATCGAATAGCTCCTGCGGATACAGTGATACCTGCATACCGGCTAATTGCCGCCCAGGATAAACAACTTCGGATTTTCGGCAACGATCGAGGGGACGATCATGACTTCGGACATGTCGATTTGCTCATCGGGATCCATGCTCCCGAGTTGATATATCCCGAGTTGGGTGATTGGCTGGAAAAACGCGCTACCCGGTTGTCAGGATAAACGGGTTGTCCATTTGTGAGTACGATCAATGGAGAATTTCTTGGGAGTTATCGAACAGTATTTCAGGCGATTCTGTCGATAATCCACATGCAGCAGTATCTCCTGAGACAACCGCTTCACACGTGCATTTACCGCTGTCCAATATGCTCTCGCAGGCGTCCTCGCGCTCGTCGGATATGTCTGTGTTGCGCACGGCGACTCGAACGGAGTACCTGCAGCGATCCTGCTTCACTCGCGTTGATTGGCAACGACATACCTTGTATGCCAGATCTTCACAAGCACTTCCACATCCCGTCGATAAGCTTCCCAATAAACAAAGTACCGAGATTACAATAGTTTTATGCATGGAGAATCCTTTCACGTCACCATGCTAGGTTTTGTCGAAGAGTTTGTCAATAGTTCGTCTATCTACAAGCAAAGACTGGAAAGACACTGAACAATATGGCAGAATCATATCCGATCAATTTGCCTTACCATTGGAGCTACTTATGGATAAACAAGAGTTTTTTCGCGAGCTCAACAGGCTTCAAAACGAGTACAAGAGTTCTTCGTACAATCCGGGGTCTTTCGAATGCAATCGTTGCGTACAATGTACGACCTGTATGTTTAGTAGTGATTGCAAAGGATGTTATCGCTGTACCCATTGCACGGGTTGTGAACTCTGCTCGCATACCACCCATTCTAAAAGATGCCGAAGCTGTCACAATTGTTCATATTGTATTGAAAGCGAAAATTGCAGCTCGAGCGCCTACTTGATTCTTTGCAGCAATTGCATCGATTGCAATTATTGTTTTGGCTGTGTGGGTTTGGGAAAGCAGGATTTTCATATATTAAATCAGGCTTATAAACGTGATGAGTATTTCAAGATTACCGACAAGCTCAAACGCGCGCTCGGATTTTCGTAAAACCATGCGACATGAATGTCTTTCCTATCAGCGGGAAGCCAGGCGCCGGACCTGGGTGATCTCATCGGCGGTTTGGATTTCTTTCTCGGATAAAGAGGTCTTTTTTACTGCGTTGTTGAGGAACACTTCCAGTCGTCGATTCTGCTTTCCGGAGCCGTCATAGAATAGATTGACGATGGGGATTTTGAGCTCGGGAGCCAATTTTTGAAACAAGGCGGTTGTCAACGTACCCGGCATGCAGCCGAATGGGGCGCAATTGACCACCAGGGCGGCGCCTTGTTGGGCAAACGCCATGGCTCTTCCTACGGTGAGTATGGCTTCGCCTTCGAATTGAACCGGAACAAAGCGGTTGCCCATTGCGATCACATCCATGACAGGCGGCTCCTGTCTATCGTTGAGGAAGCTTCCGGCACTTTGGTAAAATTTATGCTCCTGAGAAAAAAGAAACCGGTTTTTTAGCTCGGATATCCATTTTTTGAGAATGTTACGACTTTGATCTCGAAATGCCAGGGTTTGCGTGGCGGCGGTGTACAATATCCATTCGGACATGGGGGTCAACCAGGCTTCACCCCCGAAATTTTCGATGCAGCGTACTACATCCTCATTTGCGAATGGATTGCATCGCACATAAATTTCTCCGACGATACCGACCAGAGGTTTGGGTTGGTCGTTTCTTTCGATGGCGGCCAAACGCGCGATACTTTCCTGTAACATCGGTAGAGGATTCTTTCCATCGGCGAATGCGTCGACGAACTCTGTCACCAGTTTTTTCAATATCCTGTCGGTTTGCCCATAATTGAGCTCGTAAGGACGAACCTTACAAACGGCTTTGAATAGGACGTCTCCGATTAACAAGGATTTCCAAAGATCCCTGCGCACGGACTCTGCGACTCCCTGGTAACTGTTGAAGCTGGAAGGAGATAAAATGGCAGTATTGTCCAAGCCTGCATTGTCGAGAATGATGCGGTGGAGTGTACAGTATTGCCCGAATCTGCAGGGTCCTTCGGCCGTCGGCATAAACAGAGCATGTTTCATGGAGCCGTCTTGTTTTTTGATGGTCTGTAAGAATGAGCCAATGGTCAATGCGGTCGGAAGACATTCGGATCCTCGGGTCAGAGATCGTCCCAGATCGAATGCATCCTGGTTTTCGGCCGGAAGTGGTCTGGCGTCGTAGCCGTGTCTACGGAAAGCTGCAGCGAAAAAAGCTGTACCCAAAGGATGCATGGGTGGGATCCAGATGGTATGGTTTTTTAGATTTTTTGGCTGCCGGCGGTGTTTGCGATCTTTCGAGGATTCTGATCGAGGTCTCTCCAAAACATCGAAAAAAGCTTCAATTCTGGTAAGATATCCGGCATCCGCTCCATGTTCGTCCATTTCGAGCGCCAGGAAGGGTTTGTCTCGCATGATTTCTTCGGCGTACGACAGCAGGAAGCTGTCCGGACCACAGTTGAAGTTGGTCAAATATACGACGTCCAATACGTTGCTTTGGGCCGCTTTTTTGATCCCGGATAGGATCTTCCTGCCGTAATTCCAATAGATATTGTGGTATTGTTTACCAAGGATTTTCGTATTGGTTGATAGAAAGTCGATTGGAATAATGGTTCTGCCGTGTTCGGCAAGTTTTTGTGGCAAACCCAGGTTGATGCCCGTATCGTAGTTGTTGTATGGCCGGCCGGCCAGAAGGATCAATTTTTCTTTTCGTTGAGTTGCTCGATCCAGGATCTTTCGGCCTTCCTCCCGGCAGCGTTGTTCGAATTGCCTTTGGGCTGTTAACGCCTCCCGCCAGGCGAACTGAAGTACCTTGGCGTCCATGCCCAGAGATGGCTCGAAAATTTTTGCAAGAGAATGCGAAATCTGAATTTCATTGAGTCTAAGATCAATCACCGGGGATAAGACTCTCGAGGTATCTATACCGTTGATTTCGAGCGCCGTGCGGGTAAACGAAGGGCTTCCCTGCACGTAAGGGCAAAATTTTGCTGCTGTTTTTGATCTTGAAGGCTTTTCGGAGATCATGTGAGGTAAAAAGACGTAATCCACGCCTTCCTTGGTTGCCAGGGTGGCTGCATGGCCCATGGCGATCTTGGCGGGAAAGCAAAATTCGGCGCCACAGATTTTTGTGCCGATGGATCTGATCTCGTCCGTGGTGGTGCCGGATAGGACGACATTCAATCCCAAAGAATTGAAAAAACGTCTCCATAAGGGTAGATAGGTATATGTGGTCAATGACTGAGGAATGCCGACAACCGGGGCGCTGTCGGCAACCACGATTCCCTTTCCGCCTTCCCGCCATAGTCGTTGCCGCGTGCGTAATGGTTTATCGTGTGGATTGACCCGGACTCGATCTTCTTCGGGATCCCTTCCGCACATGTATCCCCATGAAGGGGTGTCTTTCATTCCTTCGATTTCTGCGTAGGAGATCTGGCAATTGTTTTGACAAAGGGCGCAAGTTTCCTTGCGGATACCAATGGTTCGATCTTCCAGGTTTAATCCGCGGAAGGCGCTTTTTAAAAGACCTTGTTTTTGACAGACTTGCCTTGTAAGCAACGCGACGCCGTAAGCCCCCATAACGTGACAATTTGGAGAAACCACCATCTTGACATTCAGAAGCTTTTCGAAGGCTGCGACCAAGGCGGGATTGCGGGCGGTTGCTCCCTGAAAGAAGATTTTCGATTTACTTCGGTAGCGATTGCCGACGACTTTGTTGAGGTAGTTTTTGACAACCGATACCATGACTCCGGCCAAAGCTTGTTCAGGAGTGGTGCGGGATTGGACCAACTTGGCTACGTCTTGCTCCATAAAAACAGTGCAACGATCCGAAGTCCGTGGGGGTCGTAAGCCCAAGATGGCCGGTCCGACTTTGTGTACGGGGTATCCAAGCTTGAGGGCCTGCTCCTCCACGAAAGATCCGGTACCGGCCGCACAAACGTAGTTCATGTTGGTATCTCGAATATGTTGATTCACCACGTGCATGTATTTCGAATCCTGGCCGCCGATTTCAAATATCGTATCGATGGTTGGATCGGTTTTCACCGCGCCGGCGACATGGGCTGAGATCTCATTCACGATGGCGTCCGCTCCGATTACCTTACCGACCATTTTGCGTCCGCTGCCGGTGGTACCGGCGCCTAGTATCTCGAGCTCGATACCCTTTTCTTTTTGTAGATTTCTAAGCGCGCGCAAAAGCAGCTTGGTGGCTTGGATTGGTTCTCCACCGGTTTTTCTGTATATGTCGAGGACAACCTGTTCATTCTCGTCCACCAATGCCAACTTTGTGCTCGTAGAGCCGATATCGATACCCAAGGTAGCACGTAGGATCGGGGGTCTGAGGGGGATGATGATTCGAATTTCGTTATCGTCTTTGTCGGTATACTCTTCATGTGCTTTGAAGCTTGGATAGATGGATTTCTCGAGAGTCAACTTCCAGGCATAACTATCACTATCTTCATAGATTTTTTGGTTGGCGGTCAAGGACCGGGGAATGGGCTTGACCACAGGTTCGGCCGATATGGCGGCTCCCCAGGCTGCGATCAAATGAGGATGTTCGGTGATTTGAATGATATCTGGGTAGGAAAAACGCAGCCAGCGGATGACCTCTCTATTTTTTGCAACCCCCCCGATAATGGCCGTGGGTCCATGCAAGGGTTTCCCTAAGAGCAATGATGAAAGCAGTGTTCTGGTCATTCCTTTGCATAAACCTGACCACATTGCAGCCTTGCTATACCCCTCCTGTTGTCGATGGATGAGATCGCTTTTTGCGAACACGGAGCATCTGGTTGCAATGGTTGGAGGATGGTCGACGTGTTCGAAGTGTTGCATGTCCGCATACGATATGCCCAGCCGGTTTGCTTGTTCATCTAAAAACGAGCCCGTACCTGCGGCGCATAAGGAATTGGTTGCATAGCCATTAAATTTTCCATTTCGATCCAGCTGAATGAGAGTGGCCGATCCGCCGCCGATGTCGATGATGTTTTGTATCCCGGCCAGTTTGCGGTTGATTGCCTTGATTTGACAACGGGTCAAATCGAGTTTTATGACACCCAGCATATCGGCGAACAAATCGGCCGCAGATCCGGTAATGCCGTATGAATCATGCTCCGTGGCCTTTATTGCCCAAAGAGCTGATTCGAGCGCTTTGGAAGGATTGCCTTTGTGTGGCTCATAGAATATCGCTTGGAGCTTTCCGGTCGGATCGATTCTTACTGCTTTGATAAACAATGCTCCGATATCAATACCTATTCGCCCTGCCTCGTATGCCATCACGAATCCCCTTGTAGACGGTTTGAATAGAAAAGAAACTGAACTGACATGTCAGTCTAGTTTCTATGGCCTTCCCTGTCAACCCCAAATCCACGAGCCGGTCAGCGCCAAAAAACCTCGTTTTTGAAACTATAGATACCGTAACCTATTGCATTTATTAATTATTATGCCAAGTTACCC
>JBFFBT010000056.1:0-23800 GCA_041560255.1 Myxococcota bacterium
CCTAATAACAGGGATGCAACCGTCTTGCCGGAATGATTTTGGTCGATTGTGTTTTGCGGGCTTGACGTCATGGTGTGTTCCGTGTTTACTTGCTTGCATCTGATGAAGGCTGCTTCTATTTTATACCATGATATACGCAGTCACATAGGTATCCCGCATCTTCGTGGATTGATCGGGTGGGTGTTGTTTTTTTCTTCGATCTCTGCGCAGGGGCAGGAGAAGCTTCGCTGGAATGATTTTGGTTTTCTAAACACCCCCCCCGGACAAGTGCAGATCGAAGCCGAAAGCCTGACAGCCCGGGGTGAAGGCGGTCCGATTGTGTTACGCGGCGGAATCCAGATCCATGGCGATGGTTTGGAAATCCGGGCCGACCGGATGGAGATTCTCCCGGACGAGGAAAGAATCATCTTGATTGACTCCGTGCGGGTGGTGGAAGGCAAGACCGTCATGTTGGCCGAGCGCATCGAGTTGGATCAGATGAGCTCTCGTGCTGTGATGAAAAACGCAATCATTTTGGTCAAAGAAGAAACCTCGGGAGAAAAGCTCGGCCGGTGTATGGTGGCGTATCGATTGGTGGAAGAAGGTTTCAATGCCATGCGCCTCGAGGGACAAACCGTCATGCGCCGCGATGACAAGTATGTTGTCAACCATGCGAGATTTACAGCCTGTGATTGTGGTCAAGAGGTTGCATCTTGGGAAATCCGTGCCCATAGGGCGGATATAAAACCCCATGACGGTGCTTGGATGTTTTGGCCTCGATTGTATGCCAAGGGTATACCGGTTTTCATCCTGCCTTTCGTGTATATTCCGTTGAGTGAAAGAAGAACCGGTTTGTTGTTTCCGCAGGTTAATTACTCGGGTCGGGACGGTTTCATATTTTCCGAATCATTATTTGTCACTCTGGGACGTAGCGCGGACACGACCTTGAGCCTGGATTGGTTTGAACAAAGAGGGTGGAGGGAACGGCTCGAGTTGCGCATGCGTCCGGCCGACCGGATCGGATTGGACACCCGGTTGATGTATATGGATGATCGTAAGCTATATGGGGACGAAAAAAAACGTCATTTGCATCGGCGTAAATCCGTCGAATCCCGAGCCTGGTTTCAAACCCAAGGTGGTTTTGATTTTCGTGGTGATGTTTTGTTGTATTCCGACAGTGACATCAAGTCCGATTTTGCAAGCGAAATGGCCGGCCGGGCGGCCGATCAGGCGAAATCAACCCTGATTGGAATACAATCATGGTCGGATCAACTTTTGGCTTTTGATATGAGTTATATTCAGGATCTCAGATACCGTGGTGTGGATTTATTGGATCTGAATGTTGCCGATCCCAATCGAAGTGGGGTGGGCGATACCGTGCACCGGCTTGGAGCGGTAAGCTACGCGATGCAATATCACCAAACGGGTGACTGGCCCATGTCTTTTTCTCTCTGGGTCGAAGCGATTAATTTTTCCAGTCTTTCGGCTGCTTGGCGCGATTGGGGTCGAGACGCCACGCCGGATGCGCAGGAACCCCAGTATAGCCGACCCGAACAGAGCGGAGATCGAAGCGGCGACAATGGGCCGGGAGGGGAGGCGGATGGTATTCTGGGAGACGGTGAGCTTCGAAGAGCGCAAAGGACGTCGATCGAGCCGGAGTTGAGATTCGCCCACAGCTTTGCCTCGGTTTTAAGCACTGAAATCGGCTTGAAACATCGCCAACTTGTATATATTCCCCATGGACCCGGCTCACCGGGTGTATCCACCCGGGGTCTTTCTCGGGTTCGGCTCGATTTTCACACCCGACTTGCCCGAACCTATGGCGTAGGCGACGAAAGAATGGGTCATCTCATCAAACCTTGGATGAGCATTCTGGGGCTTTGGCCGGGACTTTCTACTTCGGATCCGTATCATACCTTTGATTGGCAGGATCGTACCACCACAGACGCACAACAGCTTCTCGTGGGTGTGGACAGCGGATTGTTTGGTAAAAATAATCGAATAGGATGGGATAAACTCTTTGAAATCCGTGCATACCAAGGGGTTGACCTGAAAAGCCGGACAATTTCGCAAGGGTATCTTGATCTGTCGGCACGATTTCCCGTTGGAAACGGCCGTTCGGTGATGGGAGTTGACTGGAGCTCGGGTCGATTGTCCGAATCAAGCTCGGTTCTCAATCTGCATGACCGCCGGGGTGACGGGTTGCGCTTAGCTCATGTCTATTTGCCCTCTGTGCGTGACCCGATTGGACGTCCGTTGCCTTTGTCGGAGCGGGTGCAGCGGGAAGCGGATTTTTTGTTCGGCGATTCTTTACAGTATTATCGGGCGATGGGAGAAAGCGTACATGTGCTCGAGGCGTCGGCTCGGTTCAATATCATCTCGGGGTTGAATTTGTCTTCGGGTATGAGCCTCAATGCGAAAGATCTCCAACTTGCCTACTACCAGGGCGGCGTAAGTTACAGGTCGGATTGCCGTTGTTTTGGATTTGCGCTCACGGTGCGGATGGTGCGCGGGCAGGATTATCCCGATGTTTTTTTCAACCTGGATCTATCTTATCTCGGTTCGATGGGGTTGATGAGCCATGATATGTTTTAAGCCGAAGTGAGCTGCTCGGCAAGTGTGTAGACGGGTGATTTGGGGTTGGATGCACACCTGGGTCTGGTGAATATCGGGTTGATTTTTGTGTTTCGCAATGCCACACTGGATTCATGATATCCGTCGAAGCAGCCCGACCGAATGAAAGAGATCATATCCAAAGGATATCCGGCAAGGTTTTTTCGGACTTGGGAGAGTTTCAAAATCTACCGCACCGGGTTTTTTCGGTTCAGGGTGTCCAAACTTTCTTGGCGCGGTGCAATGCAGAGGTGATCGGATTTGCCATGCTGGGATTTTTCCCCTGGAATCAAGGCTCCGATGAGGTTGCGGATGGTTGGGTGGCCGAGTTGTTGGCCGTGGCGGTCGAACCCGAATTTCAAAATCAAGGAGCGGGTGATGGTTTGTGGCAACAGGCAAATACGTTGATCAAACGGATGCGCGAGCGACGCAGCGTGTATGAGATTCAAGTGATTTGTCCGCAAATAGCCCACGCGGCGTTACGGTTTTTTCATAAGCGGGGCTTTGTTCAGCGAGACGGATGGGTCCGGAGCTACTCGAATGGACAAAAGGCGGTCAGATTGGTCAAACCAATCGAAGGCCTACCATTTTTCTAAGCGCCCGCAGAGCGTTTCGTCCAAACAACGATTCCGTACATGGAAGAGTGGCGTTACGGTATGCAGTCTCGGCTTCGGCTGCCCGATTGGATCGATGTAGGGCATTTCCCAAAAAGAAGTAACTTTCCTGCCGCTCGAATTGATGAGTTAAAAGAGCTGTAGATTGAGTCAAAGAATCGATGGCCTCGGACAAGTTGTCGAGCTCAAGGCTCAGAAACCCGGAAAAAGCCAGGGTGTGTCCATACAGATCCTTGGAAATGGGTTGGGCACGTTCGAGTGCAATTTGCATGGTTTGGTGGGCTTGCTCCTCGCGGCCCAGTTGACCCGAGGCCAAAGCGGTCATGGCCGTGGCCAAGATAGATGGAACTTGGGTGGGCAACTCCAAATCCAGGGAGCGTTCGAGGATTGCCAGGGCTTCTTCAGGCTTTTGAAATAGAAGATAGGCTTTTGCGAGACTGGTGTACGTACTCGATCGGAATAGGTCGACGGCCGGTTGAGTTGCTTGGGATGCTTGCTCGTCCAGGAGTGAGTTGGCGCGTTCCAAAAGGGCAATGGCGGGCTCCAGATCTCCCACGGTAATCTTGATCTGCGCCATAAACGCCGTGGACAACAATTGCTCGGGGTTCATTTCTAAAAGTTGTTGGGATTTTTGATACACGACCGATAGCTGACCCTCATACAAATCGCAAGCGAACAACACCAGGGTGGAAGCGAGGATTTCGTCCGGTTGCCTGAGCGCTCGCGACAAAGAGCCTGCTTCCGTGGCAAGCTCTCTGGCTTGCTGGTACTGACCACAGGCATGGTAAAACTCGGCAACATACCGAAAAACTCTGGCGGCATGAGCGGTTCCGCGTGCCCGGGAAAGAATGGTTTGACCGGCTTGCGCTGCTTCTCTCGGATATCCCTTGATGAAAAGGTCTAAAGCATATTCAATTTTTTCAATCAGATCGGACATAGTATTGTATAGGTCTGGGCTCCCAATCAAGAGATAATGCAGTGAGTCAATCCCGCATTCCTCGTGTCACAACATCGGATCATACCTGCCGTCATCGAGAATCTTTTCACAACGATGATTGCAGCTGCCGTCCGGGTACGGATTGTATCTTTTTTTTGTGCTCTATCGCAAGCTCTCTGGTTCGTCCGCCGCCCTAGAAAATGCTTGGATTGTATTACCGCTGCATACTACTCCAAATTCCTCCGGATGACGGCACGCCTCTATCGAGGCGACCAGAGTTCCTTGAAGCTTATCAAAACGAAGCAGGCGACGACCAACTGCCACTTCCACTCCTTTTGGGGTAATGCGCGCAGGTGCAGACAAAGCTTTATCGATGGCAACGGCCCATCTTTGGGTAGGTTGTGCTAATCGGATGGATCCGAGCGATGCTCCTGTGTGTCTCTGGGCGATATAGTATAGCCTGCCTTGCGAGATCGCAGCTGCATGCAGCTGGTTGCCCAGGCAGTGAAAACGCCAAAGAGGTTTTCCGGAGTCGGTTCGAAGCGCAGCGATCATCACATCTCCCTGGAAGTACGAACCCGGAGCCAGAGCCAATACGATTTCACCGGCAAGCAGCAAAGTGCCCCGGGTGCCGCCGGGAAGCGTTCGGGACCATTGAATGTCGCCCTGTCTTGATTTTCGCCTGAGCATATGATCCGACAAGGTAATAATGTCTCCGTTTTCCAAGGAGATCGAGGTTGTTTGAGTCTCATTCCGTGGGGGTGGCGCATGCTCAGTCGATCCCCATTCCATCACCAACTGGCCCTGCATCCCCTTTTGCTCGATGGTTTGGTCAAATTGAACAATAAAGCCGATCGAACCTCCCAGGCCTCCCGAACAAACACAAGCAATGATCGCCATGAGAGTGGCCGCAATTTGGTGTTTTTTTCTGAAAATCATATGAAAAACAAGGCATAGCCCACATCCCAAAAAGCACATCGGCGCAACCGTAATGACCAGGCGATGGAATCCATCCGATAGGTTTTGTAGCTCGAGATAGGTTCGATCCGGAAGGTTCGATCCGGTTACACCCAACATCCATCCCAGAAGAAAGGATACAATCAACCCGGTGATGAACATCCACGTTTTCATCTCGAGGTTATTCCAGCTTTCTCAACGAGCCTCACTAGGGAATGTCAAACTTCAAAAACCGCATGTTGAACGTTGCCCTTCCTTCTGTTAAAGAACGTAACTCGGTGGAATAACCGAACATCTTTGTCATGGCCACCTGGGCTTTTACAATGGTGCGGGTGATCTTTTTTTCGAGGGTTTCGACTTTTCCTCCACGAGCATGCAAATCACTGATGACCGGACCGGTAAAATCGTCCGGCGTCACGACCTCCAAGGCCATAATGGGCAACAATGGGGCGGTGCCGGCTTCCTGCAACATTTTTCGGCATGCTGTGGCCGAAGCCACATGCAAGGCCACTTCATTCGTGCTGCCTTCACGAAACTCCAGGTCTTTCAGATGTACGACCATATCGACAACGGGGTAGCCGGTCAAGGGACCCGACATGGCGGCTTCTCGTACGCCCTCCTCGACGGCTTTGATCCAAGCCGGGGAGATCGACAGTTCTTTTTGAGTTGCCGGACGATCGTCGATAAAAACGATGCCTTTTCCGCGCTCGACGGGCTTGGCTGACAGCGTGACACAGGCAAACATGTTTTTCACATTGGCGGTGTCTTCGAAGTTCCGCTCGAATGTCTCCGTGGCGGTGGCGGCCGATTTGATGGTTTCTCGGTATACCACTTGAGGTTTGCCCACGTTGACCGGAATCTGAAAATCTCTTTTCAGTCGATCGCACAAAATCTCCAAATGCAGCTCTCCCATCCCATTGAGGATGGTTTGGCCCGTGTCGGGGTCTTCGTTCACCGTAAAGGTGGGATCTTCCTCTACCATCATGGCAAGCACTTGCTTGAGCTTCTCTTCGTCCCGACTGGTTTTAGGTTCGACGGCGACTGAGATGACCGGGGTCATAAACTGCATGCGCTCGAAGATGATCGGATGTGTCGTAGTACACAGGGTATCGCCTGTAGTGGCGCGCTTGAGCCCCACGACGCCCACGATATCGCCTGCCTGGGCTTTCTGGATACGTTCTTTTTTGTTGGCGTGCAACTTCAAGAGGCGGGAGATTTTTTCAGGTGCTTGTTTGTCCGCATTGTAGACGGTGCTGTTTACGGCCAGACTGCCCGAGTAGATCCGCAAATACGTATGTTTACGATTTTCCCAGATCTGGACCTTGAAGGCCAGGCTGCTGAAAGGCTCATCTTTGGTGCGTTCGAACTCGACCGGTTTGCCCGTTTTGGGATGGACACCTCGTACAGGCGGTAGCTCCACGGGTGAAGGTAATAAATCGATGACGGCGTCGAGCAGAGGTTGAATCCCTTTGTTGCGAAGCGCCGAGCCGCATAGCACCGGAACGGCTTGGTTGCTCAAGCATAACCGGCGGATTGTCTCGATCATTTTTTCCCTAGGAATCGGATCATTGCCAAGATAAGCTTCCGCAATTTGATCATCGTTGTCGGCAAGTACCTCGATGAGCTTATCCCGCCACACAGAAGCCTGCTCGGCCAAAGTTGCATCCAGGGGCTCGGTATTCAATGTGGCGCCTAGGTTGTCACTATTCCAACGTTTGACCTGCATGTCGATCAGGTCGATGACACCTTCGAATTGATCTTCTTTTCCCAGAGGGATTTGAATTGCCAGGGGTGTGCAAGCCAAACGATCTTTCATTTGTTGTAGGCAGCTTTCGAAATCCGCTCCCATACGATCCATCTTGTTTACGAAAGCGATTCGTGGTACACCGTAACGGTTGGCCTGATGCCAGACGGTTTCTGATTGCGGCTCGACACCGCCGACGGCGCAGAACACAATCACGGCACCGTCCAGCACTCTCAGGCTGCGTTCCACTTCAACCGTGAAGTCAACATGACCGGGGGTGTCGATTAAATGGATTTCATGTTTTTTCCACGGCATGACCGTAACAGCCGAGGTGATGGTAATGCCTCTTTCCTGTTCCTGTGGCATCCAATCCATCACCGCCTGTCCGTCATGGACTTCACCCATTCGATGGATGACACCTGTGTAATACAGAAATCGTTCGGTGACTGTGGTCTTGCCGGCATCGATATGGGCGATGATGCCGATGTTTCTTGTTCTCAACTGGGCTGCACTGGGTTTGGTTTTGGCCGGCACGAAAACTCCTCTCTGCCGTTTTGTTGAATTCTTGGGAGGAAAAATGATACACATTTCGCCGGCACAGTCAATCAGAGGTTGAAAGACAAAAAAAAATAAAATTGTTATTCGGGTGTTGAGTCGTGGTAGGGAGTGTCGTAGAATAGGGAAATTGATGAACGGGCGAGAGAACTCTTGAAGGAGTGATGAATGGAAAACAGTGAAAACATTTCTTGCGAGGACATAGAACAGTCCGAAGTGGGGGAAGTGAGAGCAGAAGTTGCTTTGGATTGGGAAGCATTGGCGGTAGCCTTCGAAAATCAGCTGCCTCATTCGCACAGCTTTCTCGATCTTAAGACCGGAAAAGTGCACACAGTGGTGGGTGAGCCAGATAGTGTCCCCGAATCCCCAAGCCCTGCCGAAGATTTTGTATATATTCGGCCCCGGCCTTCGCGGGAAGGATACCGAACCATGCAACGTTTCATCGAAAGAGTCGAAGATCCCATGTTGCGGGAGAGATTGACGGCTGCTCTGGTCGGGAAGGGAGCTTTCAGGCGGTTCAAAGACCAACTCATCGCCTATCCGGATGTACGGCAACAATGGTTTGCCTTCAAAGACGCCGAGGTCTATGCATATATCGGCAGTTGGCTGGCGCGTGAGGGCATTCAACCGGTAAACGAGCCACCATCGACCAACATCAAAGAGCGGTTCTCCATTGGGGTGGCTCGGAGCTCGGATCTCCATAGAGAAATCGGAATGGGATTGCCCCAGACGGTAGACGAGGTGGATTGGAGGGTGGCCATCGCACCATATGATAGGCCGGAGGTCGTATTTCGGCCCGCTTCGACCGCTTTGTTGGTTATCGATATGCAAAAGGTTTTCCTGGATCCCGACGGAACCAGTTTTTTGCCGGCTTCTGTCGAAGCCAGCCAGCAGCTGTCTTTGGTCATCGAGGCCTGTCGTCAAGCCCGTGTGCCGGTAATCTATACCAAGCATGAACATCATGATCCTCTTCAGGATGGGGGATCGATGGCCCGTTGGTGGAAGGGCCTTATCATGAAAGGTACATCGGATGCCGATTTCGCAGACGATATCAGGCCTCTCGACGGAGAACGAGTCATCCACAAAGCGCGTTACAGCGCATTTGCAGGCACGCCGCTCGAAATGATTCTCAGGTCGATGAACATACGGGATCTCATCATTGGTGGAGTCATGACCAACTTGTGTTGTGAATCGACTGCCCGGGACGCATTTGTGAGAGATTTCAATGTGTTCTTTTTGGGTGACGGGACTGCAACCGCGGACGATATTTTACAGGTCGCCACTTTGCGCAATATCGCATTTGGTTTCGGCCGGGTGTTGGATGTTGCTGAGACTCTTAGGTTGTTGGGTGCTCCGGCATATGATGAGGACGATGAATAGAACATCGGTCTGGTTAAACCCGGAATTTGAACTTGGCTGACAATACCTCCAGCTTGTTGGAGGCTTTCGAGTCTCTCAATCGTCGAAAAAGGGAGAACCCGACGGGGTTGAACGCTGAAGATCTCGCCGAGTGGAAACGTTTGCGCAGAGAGATAGAAAGCGTATTGTTTGATGCCAGGCAACGCCAGGCACAAGACACACGGGAGTATCTCAGGGTTCCGGTATCATTGGTTGTGCGCTATTGGGGACGCAACGAGCTCAAGGATAGATATATTTCGATACTAGGTGAAGGGGGAGTCTTCGTGTCGACGGTCGATCCAATGCCCATAGGCACCGATCTCGATTTGGAAATATTCTTGGCCAGTCAAGGTTTGTCCGTTGAGGTGAAAGGTCAAGTTGTGTGGTTGGAGGAAGGCAAAGATCCGGACAAGCGGGGTATGGGCATCGCTTTCAAAAACCTTGGATACGAGCAGAAGAAAATCATTTACGGCTTGGTTGACGACAACTTACGCCAGCAACTTCTCGAACGAAGAATACATGCCCGGGTCGATACCTGCTTGAGGCTGGAGTATAAGCTGGCCGAGGGCATTATTGAAGCGAAGAGCAAAGATGTGAGCCTAAGTGGGATGTTCATTCAGACAGATCATCCTCTCGAGATAGGAGATCGGCTCAATCTGGCGATCCAAAGAAGTGATGACGCACCGGTGATCCAAGCAATTGGTGAGGTCGTCAGAGTTGTGAATCCGGATTCGGGCTCTGAAAAATCCGGGGTAGGCGTTCGTTTTGTTGAAATGGATCCCGAAGATCGTAAAGATTTGCAGGCCTATCTGGTTGACATGGTGAACCAGGAGCAAGCGGTAGGAACTCAGGAAAGACGTAAATATGCACGAATAGAGCGATTGATACGTTTGCGTTACAAAACTGCAGAAGCATCCATTACTGCGCTGGCCAGCGATCTTTCTAAAGTTAGTGTGTTCATTCAAACTCATGAATGTTTACCAGTTGGTGTGCTCGTACGCATGGTGCTGGTGCATCCGGTTGATCTCAGCGAGCTGGAAATTTCCGGTAGAGTTGTGCGGTGTATTTATCCCAATCCCGATGATCCAAAGCAACACCCTGGAATTGCAGTAGTATTTGAAAACCTTTCCCAAGACGTCCTGGAACGTCTTAGTTGGTTTTTGAAAGATGCGGTGTTGATGCCGAAAAGCAAATGGAGGCATGGAAAAAAAACGTCTTGTGAACCCAGTGAACAAGAGCCTTGAAATCATGCTCCATGTACTGTACTTTGAGGTCCAATTGATTTTCAACTCGTAAATAACTTTGAGAACCTGACGATTCCGAATGCCGCCACGAGCACGCATAGAAGTAACAAAAGCCAAAGAAAATATGGGTTTCGAGGTATTTTTAGATCTTTGTGGCTGAAACCAGGTTCTTGGGTTGAAGCGTGTATGGAGTACTCGTCGATGATGGCCTGAATTCGATCCAGGTTGGAAAACGAAAGATCCAGATGGGTTTCGATAGAATGTGGTGGTTTTGGAGATCTCGGCTCATCGTGCTTGAGCCTTTTCGAACCTGGAGACAATATCTTCGTGTTGTGATCAGGTGTCGATTGGTGCCGTTGTTTTGGATTCGCGCTCGATCTGTCGGTATAACCCAGATGTTTGAGGGCCGAAGGATTGTGAGGATCTATCTCAAGAACTCTTTGGAAAGATTTTCGGGCTTGGTCAGAATTGCCGATTTTATCATGGATTCGAGCTGCTAGGAGATGGGCCTGAACCTTTTGGTTGTCCAGGCTGAGGGTTGTGTCGATCTCTTTCAATGCATCCGTAAGGTTTTCTGACATGTACAATATTTGTGCGTACGCCCAATGACCGTCTGAAAAGTCCGGACGTGCGTTCACTCCCCTTTTACATATTCCTAGCGCTGCATTGATTTTATCTTCTTGTGCGAGCAGTATAGCCAGTGCAGCGAAAACCCTGGATTCGGGATCTTTTTGAAGGACGCGAACATACGTATGGATGCGTTCTTTCTGTATGGATCCATTGGCTTGGTCTGGCGGTGTCGTCATGATGATACGATATATATCCTGTTCGGCCTTGAAAAATTGATCATAACAGAGGCGATTTGAATATGTCAAAATGCACAAACCGGGCTGTTATCGAATTATTTAGTGTTTGCCTCAAAACTCTTAGAAATAATTTTCGAGATTTGAAATGGCTTCTCGGGCTCAAGAAACTCGCTACTTACAAGTCACTAAAAAACAGTGACTTGTAAGTTTAGCTCAGACAGTCATCGCCGTTCGAAGCCAATTCTAAATCTCAAAAACATAGTTTTGAGACGGACACTAATTAGAAGGATAAACGTAGGATTCTGCAAAGCTCGCGCATTGATGTGCACGTAAAATCCGGTTGGGTCGAGAGCAGTGAGCCGCCTTGGTCCAACCCCCACAATACTCCGCAAGTTGCCATATCGGCGTTCTTTCCGGCCAAAATATCGTTGGCCATGTCTCCAATCATGATGCCGCCGGTGGTTGATGTGCCCATGCGCTGACAGGCCAACAACAAAGGTTCCGGGTTTGGCTTCATGAATTTGGTCTCGTCACCAGCGACCACCGCATCGAAGTAGGCTGAAAGATTCAGTCCATCCAAGATGGTTTTGGTGAAATCACTTCGTTTGTTGGTAACCACAGCCTTCATAACTCCCTGTAATTCAGCCAGCATCTCCATGACACCCGGATACGGCCGGGTGTGCACCAAACAATTTTGGTTGTAATGATGTTTGAAAATGCGAACGGCTTGCTCCACAAGGGATTCATCTGCATTGGGTTCTCGGATCACGGATTTTTGCAGTAGCTCTCTCACACCATTACCTACAAAACGAATGATCTGAGATTCTGACAGCCTGGGTAGATTGATCTCATCAAGCGTAAGATTGACCGATATGGCGATGTCTCTACCGGAGTCTATCAAGGTTCCGTCCAAATCAAAAAGGATTGGATCGAAAAGTTTTTTTTCTATTGACGGCATGTTGAAAAGGCCTTTTCGGCAGATGAGTGAAAAAATCCATTCATGATTGAAAAACCTGCTTGAGAGTGATGTTGATTCCTGGCAGGATGTGAACATGGGGGAAATCTATGGTTGGTTGGAGAGTGGGTGGTATGCCTGATCAGATGAAAAATATCAATAATATGCCTCTGGATGAGCTGGTTCGAAAAAAGATATGTGGAGTGCTCGATCAACTAGGCTCCCAGCGTACCCCGGATTTGTACCGCCGGGTCATCGAAGTGGTTGAACGGGTTTTGATCGAAGAAACTCTTGATCGAGCTGCTGGTTCTAGAGGTAAAACCGCGGAAATACTCGGTATTCATCGCAACACCTTGCGTGGGCGCATGCATGCTTTGGGTATCGTTACAGACAAACTGCATAGATGCAAAAGAAACCGGACGGATTGATCCGGTGCTACCAAAGCCGCCGGGTACGCATCACGATTGCCAGGGCCGTAATCAACGACCATAGAGCGGTCGGTACGGATGCGGGTGCAGAAGTACAGTTGCATCCGCCGTCCTTACCAGAACAGTCGTTTTCGTCAATAGTATCTGTCAATCCATCACAGTCGTTGTCAATCCCGTCGTTGCAGATTTCTTTCGCACCTGGTTTGATGTTTTGATTGTTGTCGTTACAATCGTTGCCGCCGCAGCTCATTGCGATCACTCCATCTTCATCCTGATCCAATGCGACTCCCTGGCAAGTTCCCTGGTCGCAAACATCTTTCATGGTGCAGGCATCACCATCGTCACATTGTGATCCATCGGGCTTTACCGGGTTCGAGCATTGACCGCTGGCCGGATCACACGAACCTGGTTCGTGGCATTGGTCGAGGGGTGTGCAGACGATCGGGTTTGATCCGAAACACGCACCGGATTGACACCGATCGGTTTGTGTGCAGGCGTTTTGATCGTCGCATGCTACTCCGTCATCCACGGGATGTTTTACACATTGATCGAGCATTTCGTCGCAAACCCCGGTGTTACAGTCGTCATTGAGATGGCTACAGTCTCTAGGAGAGCCTCCCTGGCAAAGTCCATCGTGACAGTTTTCTCCGATTGTGCAATATTGGCCGTCGTCACACGATCCGTTGAAAGGGATGAAGAAGCAACCACTGACCGAATCGCAAACATCGATTGTGCAAGTGTTCTTATCATCACAGGCCACCGGCAAGACTTGGCATGCGCCATCAAGACAAGTTTCTGCTCCATTGCATGAATTCAGATCGTCGCAATCCTCATTTTGGGAGCACTCGACACATTGAGGATCATCTTCATCCACAAGTCCATCGCAGTCATTGTCGAGGGAGTCATCACAGAGGGTATCTCCTTTTTCGGATACTCCGGGATGAATGGAATCTGCGCCATCATCGCAATCCGTGGGCACGCAAAGTCCCAAGAAGCAGAGGTCATGGGTACAGGCCTCTGCCCGAACCAAGCCTGTAATCCCGACAAAGCAGTATCCGTCTTGGTCTGCATCGCACGGGTTGATACCTTCGGCGCCATGGTAGGTCGCGTCGGAGGGTGCGCAGTCGACTTCGTCGGCGACGCCGTCCTCGTCAGAATCTGGTTTGACGACGACTTCGGCGAGTTGGTAACGAAAGCTCCCTGCGGTTAGAATACCTGCAGGTTGACCACCAAGGTCGGATCCATCGTTATCGATACCGTCGAATGAGTAATCCGCGCTGCCGCCATTTGCACCGGTTACGGTAATCGTATGGTTGGCGGAAAGGTGTAAGGTTTGATCCGAGGTGATCAAGTATTCGGCGGTCTGAAACCAGCTGGATACATTCGATCGGCTCCAACCTCCGGGTCCCCACAGACCTCCATTCGGATCATCTCCCTGGACCAGCGTACCGATCTCGCTTTGCAGGGTGATGAGGTAATCTCCCGATTCGATCGGATGAAATTCGTGGTCGAGTATTTCCACGGCCGCGTACCATAGTTGCAGTACTTGAAGTTTATCCGCGCTGTCGATGGTGTTGTCCGTAGCCAAAGCTTTGCCACCGGGCAAAGGTGTGTCCAGGCCGAGGATACCACCTAAAAGATTATCGTTGATGCTGAAATTGTTGTAGATATTGGGAAGCGACAGAGTGTCGTCGTCGGCACTTTCGGGTGAGCTGTCTGCGCCGTAATCCGGATAACATACAATGCCCCAACCCCAATTCTCATTGATATTGTTTTTGGTCACCTGCATGGAGCTTCCATGAAGCTCGATGCCGTGGGACTGGTTCTTGGCGATGAAATTGGTCTGCACGCTGTTGGTGGCGTTGGCCAAGTTTCCGTAAACTCCCGATCCCAAGTTGTTTTCGATTGTATTATTGGGGCCCAATCCGTTGGAGCCATGCGTTTTGCCCAATATCGTGATACCCGGACCTTGGTTTCCGGAGATGGTGTTTTCGTCGATGGTGCTTTCTTGGCAACAGATTTCCTCCGGAGTACAGAGCAGGGCGATTCCTCCCGATTGATTGGGGATAAACTTGGTTTGATCGAAATCCAATCCGATGACATTGTCTCGAACGATTGTTTTGGATGCGTCGATCAAGGTGATGCCGTAACTGCTGTTTCCGGAGATGAAATTTGGAGTATCGGTTCCGCCGATGGTGTTTTTGTCCGCGGTGTTGGCGATCCGAATCCCATCCTTTTGGTTGGGTACTGCCGCCAAGCCGTCGTTGGACAGACCGATGAAATTGTAGGTGACCAGATTGGTATGACTGTCTGCGGTTCCATCACCATGAATGTACAGACCGTATCCATGGTTGCCGGAAATGACATTACGATCATGTATGCTCGCGGTACCGATTGTGAAAGCTTGTGAACCCCGGCCGAGATGGATGCCGTCTTGACCGTTGGCCAAGGCTTGGCCTGATTCCGGGTTGATTCCGATGAGATTGGATTGCAAAGAGTTGCTGCTGTTGGGTTGATCCGTCAAATGGGAGGCTACTTGGGCATACACACCATGGCCAAGGTTTCCGCTGATGACATTTCCATTGAGTATGTTCGACATGCTGTTGCCGAGAAAGACGATGCCGTGTTGGTTTCCAAGCGCCCCGGCGGCATTCATGGTCGTGCCTATGAGATTACCTGCGACGTAATTGTTCGAGACAGCGGTTCCATTGGTAAGCAGCAATACACCTGTGCCTGTAAAGTCCTGTGCAGAAAGGCCGGAAATCAAATTGCGTTGTGCGGGTGAGGGACTGTCTTCATCTCGGTCAATACCAAGAATGTTTGTGGTTGCCCCGATGAAAACGACACCGGCTGAGTAAGGTGTGGATTCATTCAAACCTGCTTTGTTCGGACGGGCTTGGGTTCCGGTGATATCTGTCCCGATCAAGCAACCCTGAACCCTATTTCCCCAGGCAGCGACTCCGCCCGAAGCTTCGATCGCCACTCCAAACACCGGTCCTGTGTGGATGTTGAGGCCTCGTAGGGTGACTTGATTGGTTTTGATATGAAAAACGGCGACATCCGTATCGGTTCGTACAATATTTTGGCCACTTACCGAGATTTTCAGCTCGCCGTTCAATGCCTGGCCGGCAGGGTTCGTGTTGGGAGAGGCTCCGGATTGTGTATATCCGTCGATGATGGTTCCCGGGTCGGTCAATACCAGGGGCGCAGTCGGAAAAATAGTGGAAAGCGCTCCCGGATCAATCGCAAAATTAATGGTATCTCCATACTCGTGGCTGTTGGCCTGATCGACGGCCCAGCTCAGGCTGCCTTCTCCGTCGGGATTTGTATTGGTGACGGTATACACATCGGCCCGGCTTGCTTGTGAAAGAACCATGTTCAACATCGAAAACCATAGAATCCATACACTTCTTTTCATCTTCATAAGCTCCTTGTGATTGCGCTCATTGATTGGTTTTTCTTACAATACCAAGATCTTCGGTTGCCATTGTTGTGTTGGATAGAGATCTGAGGTACTAAAATAATACATCCACCATCTCCATCCATACAATACAATTAAAATACCCTTTTTGTAAATACAGAATCGATTTTCCGAGTCGCGTATCCCGTATGTCGATATCTGTTAAACTATTGTATCTACAATCCAAAAATTAGCTTCTTCCTTTCTTTCTCTATAAATTAAGACCGTCGGGCAATCAGATCGTCAACCAAAAATATCAAGATTTTCAGGTTGTTTTCATGATAAAACGATATTACGGATACGGGATTGCGATCTCGAATAGGTCTAAATCTTTATGATAATGTGCGCTTAGAATCTTTCCACGCCGCCGATGCCACTTCTGGATAGAAATTGTCTCAAAACCTAGTTTTTATGATCCTTCGGGAACTTTAACCTTTATGCATTTCCTAAATATTATTCCCGGTCTTGATCTTTTGCCAGGTTTTCGAATCGCGTGAACTCGGAAGAGAAATGCAGTTCCACTGTACCGGTGGGACCGTTTCTTTGTTTGCCGACAATGATCTCTGCTACGCCCTTTTTGGGTGAGTCTTGGTTGTAAAATTCGTCCCGGTATACGAATAGGATCACATCAGCGTCCTGTTCGATGGCGCCGGATTCCCGCAAATCAGCCAGTTGCGGTCTTTTGGACTCTCTGGCTTCGGTCCTTCGGCTCAATTGGCTCAAAGCAATCACAGGCACGTTCAGCTCTTTGGCTAAACTTTTCAACGATCTGGATATTTCAGAGATCTCTCGCTCTCGACTGTCGGATTTCCTTGACGGTGAGGCCAGTTGAAGATAGTCCACCATAATCATGCTCAAATCTTTACCGCTTTTTCGAAGCTCGGCCTGTAGACGTCTTGCTTTGGCCCGCATTTGCATGATTCGCATGGCAGGGGTGTCGTCAATAAAAAGATCGGCTTCGCTGAGCAGTCCCGCGGATCGAGCCAATTTCGCCCAGTCCGAGTCAGTGAGCATACCCCGCCGCAGGCGTTGGGAGTCAACTCTGGCTTCGGTGCACAACATACGTACCGTGAGTGCTTCCTTACTCATTTCCAAAGAGAAAAACAGCACCGGATGGGTAGCAGGAGTCGTGTCGTCTTCTTGGGTTGACTCGGATGGAAGCAGGGGACCGGATTTTTTGGCGGCATATTGGGCGATGTTGAGAGCAAAAGCGGTTTTGCCCATCGAAGGTCGTCCGGCGATGATGACCAAATCGCCGGCTTGAAATCCAGAGGTCATGTCATCCAGATCCTTAAATCCAGTGGGTGTTCCAGTATACAACTCCTTACGTTCATAGAGTTTTTCTATGGTGTCGAAGCTGTCACGCACCAGATCCTTGATAGGCACAACCCCGACCAGGTCTCGTTTTTGCGAAACATCGAATATGAGCTTTTCGGCCTGGTCGAGATATTCCTCCAGATTGTCCGGATCATCGAGTCCTGCCTGGAGGATCTCAGTCGATGCCGCGATCAAGCGCCTGGCAATGGCTTTGTCTCTTACGATGCCGGCATAGTGCATGATGTTGCGGGTGGTCGGTACGGCGTCGGTCAGTGATGTGATAAACGCTGCGCCGCCACAGCTCTCTAAAAGTTGTTTGGATCTTAGGTGATCTTCGAGAGTCAGGTAATCGATGGCAATGGTTTTTTCATGCATCTCACGCATTGCTGTGTAGACTACCCTGTGGCTATCTTTATAAAAATCAGATTCTTCAAGAACATCCAGGATTTGATCCAACACGGCATTGTTGACCAACACACCCCCCAATACCGATATTTCGGCATCGATGTTTTGAGGGGGTTTCTTGAAAGATGCCGTGGGCTCGTTCATGCGCTACTTGGCCACTACCCATACTTTGAGCTTGCCGGTGACTTCTGGATGTATGCGCACGCCTACGGTGTATACGCCGAGATTTTTGATAGGTTCTTCGAGAACGATTTGTTTCCGGGAAATTTTTACGCCTTCCTGGGCCAAGGCTTCTTCGATATCCTTGGCGGTGACCGATCCGAACAGTTTGTCTTGTTCTCCCACCAACATGGGAATGGTACAAGAGATGCTTTCGAGATTTTCGGCAAAAGAGGCGGCTTGCTTTTTCTGCTTCGCTCTATGGTCTTGAATGAGCTTTTTTTGATGTTCGAGTTCGTGGATGTTTTTGGTGTTGGCTTGGGCCGCCAATCCTTTTGGGATGAGGTAATTTCTCGCATAGCCGTTTTTCACGATCACCACATCGCCGATGCCGCCGAGATCGGCCACGTCTTCTCTGAGTATGACTTTCATGACGATTGCTCCCTCGGGCGGTTAAATGTTGGGTGTGCTGTAAGGCAACAAAACGATCTGTCTTGATCGTTTGATGGCCTTCGAAATCTGTCTTTGGTGGTGGGCACAGTTTCCAGAAATGCGCCGCGGGATGATCTTACCCCTTTCCGTGGTAAAGGGTTTGAGGGTGTTTGTGTCTTTATAGTCAATACGTGATTTTTTGTCTGCACAAAAACGACAAATTTTTTTGCGCGGCATGGCCCGACGTTTTTTCTTCTTTGTGAGCATGGTCATAGGAATATCCTCCTCGAGCTAGCTGTCCTGATCGGACGATGGATCTTGATCGTCGCCGTCTTCGCCCTCGGGCGAGTCGCCGCCGTTCAAATCTTCCTCAGCCTCGTTTTCGCCTTCCCAATTCTGATGGGCTGATTTTTCGGATGAGGTGCCATCAGATTGATCTTGTGGTGCTGCCTGGCTGGTTTTTTCCTGTTCTCTTTGGGCCAGGCGTTGTTCCACGTCCACATCGGATGCCAGTTTGATGGTTTGATATGCCAGTACCGGTTCAAGCATACGCAGGTTGCGCTCAAGCTCCTTGATCATGGTTGGTTTGCCAAGATAATGCAAGTGGACATAAATGCCTTTTTGCTGCTTTCTCATTTCGAAAGCCAGCTTCTTTTTTCCCCAGGTGTTTTGTTTGAGTACATGGCCTCCATCCTGATCGAAAACGTTCATCAACCTCTGGTTGACCTGGGTGATGTTTTCATCAGTGATGTCGGGTTTTAGGATGTAGATGGTTTCATACTCTCTAAGAAGCATAAAAACCTCCTTCTGGATCAAAGCCCCGACTCTTTTTTTTCGCGCATCGCCCGTTTCTATGCGCATTGCGGTCGGAGCAAGGAGTGGGGCATCATTTTTACATGGAGCCTCTAGGCTCCATGAGTCAAGGGCCAAGGATTATAACGGTTCATCGCCGCTGTCAAGCCATCTTTGATCCAACATAAGATTGCATCCCGGCCGCGTTCGATCAGCTGCTCGGCCATGGGCAACTCCTCTTTTCCGAAAGGCTGCAGCACATAGTCGGCAGGATCGATAGGTCCGGTTGGATGCCCGATTCCCATGCGGAATCTCGTAAAATCATCACACTGAAGTGCATCGAGCACCGATCGTACACCCTTGTGTCCGCCTGCGCCTCCATGCTGTTTTATGTGCACGCGACCTAAAGCCAAATCCATGTCGTCATATACAATTGCAATTTGCTCACAGCCAATACGAAGATAGTTCACTGCGGCTGCCACCGCTTTACCGCTCAAATTCATATATGTCATCGGTTTCATTATCAAAACGTTGTGACCCATCAATGTGCCCGAGCCGGAATGCGAAAAGTATTTCTTCTGGCTCAAATCGATTCTGCCTACTTGCGCGATCTTGTCCGCCACACTGAAACCGAGGTTGTGGCGGCTTTTTAGATAAGTTTTTCCGGGATTCCCCAATCCCACGACGAGAAACCGCATATTGTTCGAGCTTACTTTTTATCGCCGCCGGCTTTATCTTCCGCCTTTTTGGCCGATTCTCCGGGTTTTCCTGAACCTTCGGTGGTGACTGCAGTTTCGCCCGGCTCTCCTTCGGCGGTCTTTTCATCTGCCGGGGATACCACTTGGCATATGCTGTAATTCTGCTCGTAGATTGCCTTACATCCTTCTGGTAGCTGTACTTTGTCGATTTTTATGGATTGTCCAAGCTGCAAGGAGCTTACATCAATGACCACGTGATGAGGAATCTGCCCCGGCAATGCTTCGATGAAAATATCCCGTGCTACGATCTGCAATATTCCGCCAGTTTTGGCTCCCTCGGGCTTGCCGGTAAACTCTATGGGGACGTCGCGTTGTACGGACTTGGTGGTGTCGACATGCATGAAGTCCACGTGAATGATCGTACGGTTTACCGGATCACGCTGTATTTCTTGTACAAATACAGTTCGATCTTCGGCTCCGTTCAGCTTGATCAAGGAGTTGAGCCCAAGGGGACTCTTCAAGATGGTCATGAGCTCTTTGGTGTTGAGAGATAGGTTGATTGGGGATTTGCCCTGTCCGTAGCAAACGCCCGGTATGCAGCCCGTTTTTCTCAATTTCGTGGTTGTGCTCTTGCCGACTTGTTCTCTTTTTTCAACATTTAATACAGAGACTTCCATAACTACCTCCGACTGTTGCCGATCTCATCTCGGCATGTCTGTCTATACGAACAACGCACTTACCGAGTCTTGCATGTGGATGCGCCGAATGGCTTCTCCGAGTAAGGGAGCCACAGACAATACCCTTATTTTTTTTGATTTTTTTATATCCTCATGAAGAGGTATCGTGTCGGTGACCACCAGTTCGTCCAGACCGGAATTTTCGATTCTTTCTATTGCGGGTCCGGAAAGCACCGGGTGGACGACATATGAAATGACCCTTTTGGCTCCTCTTTCCAGAAGAACATTGGCTGCTTGGGTGAGTGTTCCGGCTGTGTCGACCAGGTCATCCAGTAAAAGTGTATCCTGATCCTTGACATCACCAACGACGTTCATGATCTCGGATACATTGGCGGCTGGACGGCGTTTGTCCATCATGGCCAGGCCGGATTTGAGACGTTTGGCATAGGCGCGGGCTCTTTCCATTCCTCCGGCGTCCGGGGATACGATGACCGGTGGGTTTTTATAATTTTTTTTCATATCATCCAGAAATACCGGTGCGGCGTAGAGATGATCGAAAGGAATGTTGAAGAACCCTTGTATTTGACCTGCATGCAGATCGATCGAGACCACCCGATCTGCGCCCGCTGCGCTGAGCATGTCGGCCACCAGTTTCGAGCTGATGGGTGTGCGCGGGGCTACTTTTCTGTCCTGGCGTGCATACCCGTAATACGGAATCATGGCAACAATCTGGCCGGCGGATGAACGCCTGAGAGCGTCCATAATGATGAGCAGTTCCATGATGTGATGGTTCACCGGTTGGCTTGTGGATTGAACTACAAAGCAATTTTTCCCTCTAACGTTTTCACCGATTTCCACATTGGTTTCACCGTCGGAAAAGGTACTGACCTTGGATTTACCTTGCGGCGTATCGAGGTACCGGCAGATGGCTTCCACCAGTGCCGGGTTCGAGTTACCTGAAAAAATCAACGGATTGTCAATTTGGTACACGTCTTATCCTCATCTGTTCGTTTTGGTGGTATCGGTTCGGCTGGTTTAATTCCAATCTTTGCAGATACCGGGGAGCTTGGAATCCTCCATATTGTGGAGGTTCATGCGTGCCTTGTAACGACTCCCGTGTTAATCCTCCGAATTGTGATCCTCGTGCCCGTCGTCGGCCGACATGTCATCTTGTTCGTCGATACTTCGATTTTCCAGCTGACGGTTTCCCACTTCCGGGGGGGGAGATCCCGTGCGTTCCAGTTCCCTGCGGTACTCAGCCAACACTTTAGATTCGATGATTTCTCTGGTTTCAGTGTTGAGAGGGTGGGCGGTGTCTTTGAATGTTCCATCTTTCCTTTTCTTGCTGGGCATAGCGACAAACAGCCCGTTGTTGCCTTGAATCACCTTGAGATCTCTTACCACGAAACATCGATCGAAAGTGATTGTGGCGTAAGCCTTTAACTTGTCCTCATTTACCGGGAACACTCTCACTTCAGTGATTTCCATGATGTTCCTCCCAGTCACCCCGGGAAAATCTCCGGTGAGACTAATGTTGCCTCATTCCGTGGCGTTTTCCTTTTTCCTTTTTATTTCCCTAGCTATGAGGCATTTCCAGGCAGACTCCTTTTCTATTTTTGCCAATGCCCTCATGGCCTGTTCGCGTGACTGGAACAATCCGAAGACGGTTGGACCACTCCCTGTCATGAGGGCAGCCACGGCTCCAGATCTTACTACCGCCTCCCTAACTCTCCGGATGCCGGGCTGAAGCCGCTCTGCAACCGGTTGCAAATCATTGTACAACTTCGTAGCGAACTCATGCAAGTTCACGAACGAAAACGGATTCTGATCTGTATCACTGATTTTCTCCAATGTCAACGAATAATTGAGATTTTTGAACACATCACGTGTCTTGAGACCGAATGGCGCACACGCCAAAACGGCCCAAAAAGGCGGTAGATTATGTATAGGCTCGAGTCGATGTCCGATGCCTCGCGCTCGGCAGGTACACTCCTGCAGGAAAAAGGGAACATCTGCACCCAATTGGGATGCCATGCGAAAAAGCGCCTGCATGGGTTTTTCCGGATCCAGAAGATGTCTAAGGGCTAGAAGCGTGTAGGCGGCGTTTGAGCTGCCTCCTCCAAGTCCGGCTTGGATGGGTATGTGTTTGACGATACGGATTTCTACACCCTTTGCATAGTTTTTTGATTTGAGAAAGGTATCCGCAGCCTGCCAAGCAAGGTTGTTTTCTCCTGATATTTCTGGATGGTTCGGGCAGTCGATCCGGATGGATGAGTCGGTTGTTTTGATTTCCAGCTCATCGAAAACATTGATAGGGACCATGATGGTATCGAGCTCGTGGTAACCATCGGGTCTGCGCCCCAAGACGCGCAGTCCCATATTGATTTTGGCAGGCGAGCGCAGTAGAATGCAGTGAGCCATCACCCCGTATCCATATCCTGGAGTCGAAAGGTTGCCAAGGCTTTTTTTGAGGGGCAGAATAACTATTTTTGTTTGGGAGGAGTATCCATTGTCAGTTTGGCCTTCAGGTGAAATGTATACAGAACAGCGACTTAAAAGTGAGGCCAACGGCCTGCTTGAAAGACTGAAAAACAAAAGCTCTCTCAACGACGCGCGAGCTGAAATCTTTTCTTGGATCAGCCGGAATGTTTTGGAGATTGATTCTAAAAAGGCAGACATATTGCCGGGCAGTCTCGTATTGGCTCGTGATTGCAGCCGGGCTTTATACGGAATGGTCAAGCCGTGGAGCGAGCAACGCAGTGGATTCAGCCTGGCCCAGGTTCTCTGGGATTTGGCCCGCGATCACAGTCGAACGGATCTGCAACCGGGTTTTTATGCAGAAATGATCCATTTATTTCGGGGCATCGTGGGTCGCCCGATCTACCAGGCGCCATCCATCTTGGACGTTGATTCGGGTAGTTGCGATGCTTCTATAGTGCGCTCGAGACAGCTCGATGCCTTGTGGGAGACGGTTGAGACCAAAATGCGCTGCTATCCACAAGGTCTGGAGCCTGAAATCATCGCCCGGCGTCAAGAAAACAAAAACCGCATTCTCAAGGTGTTGGGAGGCAGCTCGGAGCAATGGGATGATTGGCGTTGGCAGATTGGCAACATCATCAAGGATCTGGATCTGCTACAAAAGATGATTCATTTGGACAAGGAAGAGCGCGAGGCGATACGCCGCGCACGCCATTGCAGCCTGCCGTTTGGAGTGACTCCCTACTATGTATCTTTGATGGATGAACGCCCGACAGAGACGGATAGAGCCGTGCGGGCTCAGGTGTTGCCGCCTCTGAGTTATGTGCAAAAGATGCAAGAACATCAGCATGATCGAAAGGAGAGGTTTGATTTCATGGGAGAAAGTGATACATCTCCCATCGATTTGATCACCCGGCGGTATCCGGCCATTTTGATTCTCAAACCTTTTAATACTTGCCCGCAGATCTGTGTGTATTGTCAGAGAAACTGGGAAATCGACGAAGCCATGGCCCCGGATGCGCTGGCTGAGCCCAATCGGATTGATGCCGCCATGGAGTGGATTGCCGGTCATCCTGCCATTCATGAAGTTTTGGTAACGGGAGGGGATCCATTTGCTTTGCCCGATCAACAACTGGATTCAATCCTGCAACG
>JBFFBT010000057.1:0-23710 GCA_041560255.1 Myxococcota bacterium
GGATAGAATCTATCCAGGATGACGGCATTTTATGCAACTGGCGAGTCTATCCTACAACAGCCGCCCAGCTTTAGAAGTGAAAAAGCTCGACACCTTTTGGGGTAATAGCTTGATTTTCTCAATCGAATCATGAAACCTCCGGCTTCGTGTTTTAAAATGTATTATGCAAAATAGTCGTCACTGAAAAAAGCTGGATTACATAACAGTAAAACGGATCCCGCCACAGGAACATGATTTTTAGTTTTATTTTTTTGGATCGCGGCATTTTTTTATCGCAACCAAACGTGCTCTCGTGATAGATATCACCCTATATCAGTCAATCCAGGAGCTCCAATGACCGATTCTATCGCTTCGCAGAAAGAAATCATCGGTTGGATCCGAGATCTGGCAGGTAGTCACCCGGTCTTTTTCCCCGAGCGTCATGGGAAAAATAGCTATCGGTTTCAGACCGTTACCCATACATCCGACATCCAGTTCGACCACTACCGTCCCTCCATCGTCCCGCCGGTCAAATGCATCGTGCCGGCCCGGGAATCCTTGTTGCATTTTGAAAAAAAGGCGGACGGACGGGTCTTGCTGGACGCCCCGGTCGACAGCTCTTTTCGTATTTTGGCAGGTGTTCGCCCGTGCGATTTAAAGGGGCTGTTTCTCATGGA
The DNA here is from genome assembly GCA_041560255.1 of Myxococcota bacterium. Lineage (GTDB taxonomy): Bacteria > Myxococcota > B64-G9 > B64-G9 > B64-G9 > JBFFBT01. The sequence goes on from JBFFBT010000057.1 coordinate 657, forward strand.
TCTTTTCTTTGCAGACGGCATCGCCGATCCCTATTACCTCACCCGCCGTAAAAACACTTTCGTCATCGCTTATGCCTGTCCGGCTGCCTGCGACGAATATGCTTTTTGCGCCGCGGTGGATTCGCTCGACCACCGCAACGGCGCCGACGTATTTCTGACCCCCATCAAAGGAGGGGATCTTCTGGTGACGGCGATCACCGATAAGGGAGCAGGTCTGCTTGCAGGCGTCCAGTTGGAAGCCTGCCTGGATGGACCCGCAAAACGTATCGGCGCGATTGCCGCCAGACCGGATGCGTTCGGACGCTCTTTTCAAGTCAACCCGACAAACCTGCCCGCGGTCATCAAGAAAAATTGGGAAAGTCCGGTTTGGGAAAAACACGTCTTGGATTGCTTTTCGTGCGGTACCTGCAACTTGGTATGTCCCACTTGTTATTGTTTCGACATACACGACGATCTCAATCTGGACGCTTCTTCCGGCACCCGGCACCGAACCTGGGACGCATGCATGCTGCCGCATTTTTCGGCTGTGGCGGGCGGTCATAATTTTCGCGCCGATCCGGCCGGCCGCCAGCGCCATCGCATCAAACGCAAATTCGAATACCTGCCCGAAAAATACGGCCATGGCATGGTCTGTGTCGGCTGCGGCCGTTGCGGCCGCCAGTGCACTTCGGGCATCGACATATTCGATATCGTCACCGATCTTTGCGCCATCGGAGATCAGCCATGAAGATCAAACCGACGCCACAAGCAGCCAACAACTCTGTTTACCTGCCCGAGATGTGCACGATCCTAGAGACCCACGACATGACGGAACAAAACAAATTTTTTCGTGTCGAGCTTTCGAAACCGCTTCAGCACAAACCGGGTCAGTTCGTCATGGTATCGATCATGGGAGTGGGAGAAGCCCCCATTTCCATCAGCAACGGTCCTACCCAGCAATCGATTTTGGAAATGGTAATCCGCCGCACCGGCCGCCTTACCCGCGTGTTGCATGATCTCGACGCCGGCGATACGATCGGCATCCGGGGACCCTACGGATCGGGTTTCGACCTGAACGAATTTTACGGTAAAGATATACTCTTTGTAGCCGGTGGACTGGGCTTGGCTCCTTTGCGATCCTTGATTACTCCGGTCACCCAAAAGGCCGATCGTTTCGGCCGAATCACCATCGTATCGGGAGCCCGTAACCCCGCGGAAGAGCTTTATAGGGACGACCTGAAAACCTGGGACCGCATCGACAATGTAACCGTTTTGCGTTTGGTCGACCGGACCGAAAACATGCCTTGGAAGTTCGGGGTGGGCCTGGTGACCCAACCCTTGCCGCAACTCGCCATCGATCCTCAAAACACTCTGGCTTGTTTGTGCGGTCCACCCGTGATGTATAAATTTGTCGTCATGGCTTTGAGCGCCAAAAATCTTCCGGCCGAAAACATCTTCGTCGATTTGGAACGCCGCATGAAATGCGGCGTCGGAAAATGCGGGCATTGCCAAATCAACCATCGGTATTGTTGCCGGGACGGACCGGTTTTCCGCCTGTCGGATGTCGCCAACCTCCCGGAGGCCTTGCAATGAAACCGAAAATCGCATTCTTCGATTTCGCAAGCTGTGAGGGTTGCCAACTCTCCATCCTCAACTGCGAGGATATTTTACTCGACATTCTCAACCTGGTGGAGCTGGTGGAGTTTCGAGAGGCCATGTCGGAAAAGGCGCCCCGTTACGATATCGCTTTTGTGGAAGGCAGCATTCACCGGGATGAAGACATTGGAAGAATTCGGGATGTACGCACCCGAACCACCTATCTGGTGGCCCTGGGCGCTTGTGCCTGCAACGGAAATGTGCAGGCCCGCTCGAATTTCGTCGCCCCGGCGGTCAACTATGCCGAGACCTATGGAGAAGAAGCCCGCAACCGCGTGCAAGTGGATCCGGACTTCTGGCCGTTGTGGGCCCACACCCGGGTAAGGCCGTTGGACCGGGTGGTGCACGTGGATGCCTACCTGCGTGGGTGTCCTACAGTGCCAAATGAGTTTTTGCACCTGGTTACGTCTTTGTTACAGGGTACCGAGCCCCACTTTCCCCCCAACGCCGTGTGTGTCGAGTGCAAAAAAAATGAAAACGAATGCGTGTTCGAGCAAAACCGAACCTGTATGGGCCCGGTGATATGGGGAGGATGTAATGCGGTGTGTGTCAACAATGGATATGTCTGTGACGGATGCCGCGGATGTCTCCCGCACGCCAACATCGAAGCCCATGTACGCCTGATGCGTCAATACCGGATCTCGGACGAAGCCATTCGCAGCCGATACCGCTTGTTTCTGGGATTCGAACCCATTGCCAGAGGAGTCTAGTCAATGGATGGAGCCAACCAGACCTTTTCCATCGATGTCAATCACATAACCCGTGTCGAGGGACATGGCCGGATCAAGATAAACACCCGTGACGGCGTGGTCGAAGAGGTACGGCTTTGCATCACCGAGGCCAACCGATTTTTCGAAAACTTCGTCAAAGGCATGCAGCCCGAGGAGATTCCCTGGATAGTGAGTCGGATTTGCGGCATTTGCTGCGTGGGACACCAAATGACGGCCACCAAGGCGGTCGAAGCGGCTCTCGCCATCGAGCCAAGCGAACAAACCGTGCTGCTTCGAAAAATGCTTACCGAGTCTCAATTCATACAAAGCCATGTGTTGCACGTGTATTTTCTTGCCGTACCGGACTTCATGGGAGCTATGAGCGTGCTACCATTGGCTAAAAGTCATCCCGAGGTAGTCAAACGGGCCTTGCGACTCAAAAAGCTCGCCAACGATTACACAGCCGTACTCGGGGGCCGCATGCTGCACCCGATGTCCAACACGCTCAAGGGTTTTCGTAAGCTCCCAGAGCGTCATGATCTGGAGCAAACCCTCGATCGACTGCGCGCGGCGGTGCCCGACTTGGAGGAAACCGTACGGATCGCCCAAACCTTGAAAATGCCGGATTACGAGCGTGAGACCGAATATGTATCCCTCAAGCACCCGGACGAATATGCCCTGTACGACGGTGAGATCTTCAGCTCGGACACCCAGACGACCGTACCGGTAGACCATTATTTGGATGTAACCAACGAATTCACCGTCGAGCATTCGACCTCCAAATGGTCGAAATGGCATCGTGAATCGTATTTCGTAGGCGCGCTTGCCCGCTTCAACAACAACTTCGACATGCTTTTACCCCAGGCCAAGCAAGCCGCCGCCGACCTCGGCCTGCGGGCTCCCTGTTACAATCCATATAAAAACACTCTGGCACAGGTGGTAGAGACCGTCCACTGCACCCACAACAGCATCCACATGCTGGAACAAATACTGCAATACGATCTTACCGAAGAAGATCTCGGTTTCACTTTTCGACCCGGACGCGGAATCGGCAGCTGTGAGGTCCCCCGGGGTATTTTGTTTCATGACTACACCTTTGATCAATCCGGGGCTTGCTCCAAAGCCAACGCCATCATTCCAACCAGCCAAAACATCAACAACATCGAACGAGACATGCGAGCTTTCGTCCCCCAGATGCTGCCCGGCATGTCGCAGGAAGAGCTCAAGCTCAAGATGGAAATGTTGTTGCGCGCATATGATCCCTGCATATCCTGTGCAGTGCATATGCTCGAGGTCGAATTCGTGGGTTGATACCGACCTGGTAACAACCCAGATAGGCGGAAAATCCATGGGCTTGACCGTGTTGGGCATAGGCAGCAGGTACAGTCGGGACGATCAGATCGGCTTGATCCTGGTCGATGCTTTGGCCCGAAAAACATCCCGGCCCAACCTTTGGCTGCGTCTGCTGGAGGAAGCCGATTTTGCCACCATCGCCACAGAGTTGCTCACGATGACGACCGATGTTCTGCTGGTCGACTGCGCGGATATGGGAGCCGCCGCCGGAAACTTTCGGTTACTTTGTGCACATCAGGCCCGTTACACCATCCGCACCGGCGTCACATCCACCCACGGTTTTGGATTGGGTGATGCGCTTGCCCTGGCCGACCTGTTGGGGCATGTGCTGCCGGTACGTATTTTTGCGATCCAACCCTTTGATATATCCCTCGGCGCCTCACTCAGCCCCAGAATGAAAGCCGCTTTTCCTATGCTCCTCAAAGCATTGGATCTCACAGTGTGCGAAATGATCAAGCCATGAACAGAGCAATCGTTCGATGGATCATCGAGATCCAAGGCGTGGTGCAAGGTATCGGCTTGCGTCCGACCATTCAGCGGTTGGCCGAGCAAGCTGCGCTGGGAGGCTCGGTGCAAAATCATTCCGGAGTAGTGCGCTTGGTGCTCGAGGGCCCAGACAATGACGTGGAAAAATTCATGACCGATCTGCCGGACAGGCTTCCGGCTCCCGCCCGCCTGGACAGGGTTACCAAGCTGGCGGAGGAAAAGATCCCCGGCGCAACCGCTTTTCGTATTCTCGAAAGCGCATCAGGAGGCAAATCACTGGAAGCGATTCCTCCCGATTTGGCCGCCTGTCCCAAGTGCCTGCAGGAAGTGATGAATCCCCATGATCGCAGATACGGCTACGCCTTTACCACCTGCACATTGTGCGGCCCTCGCTACACGGTGGTGGAGGCGCTGCCCTACGATCGAGAAAGAACCACTCTACAAGCTTTTGATTTATGCACCGCCTGCCGAAAAGAGTATCTCGATCCAAAAGATCGGCGTTTTCACGCCGAAAGCATCGCTTGTCCCCGATGCGGCCCCAGACTCTTGCTGTATGATCCGCTTGCCGGAATTGTCACCCAAGATCCGCTCATGTGCGCCCGAGCCGCACTGCGACGCGGACGCATCGTCGCCATACGCGGCCTGGGAGGCTTTCAGCTCGCGGTCCGGGCATCCGATCGACAGGCTGTAGCCAGACTTCGGCAAAGAAAAAACCGCCCTCATAAACCCTTGGCCTTGATGGCCAGAGATATCGATGTCATCCGTCGCTATGTCGTGGTAACCAAGGAGATCCATGACTTGCTCTCGGGATCATCGGGGCCGATAGTTTTATGCGATCGCAAACCCCACGCTCCCCGGCTCGCTTTGGAAATCAATCCGGAATCGGACACGATCGGATTCATGCTGCCGACCACGCCGCTGCATCACTTGTTGTTTCACCCCCTTTCTCATGATCCGATCGAACCCTTTGATCTTTTGGTCATGACCAGCGGAAACCTGAGCGCGGAGCCGATTTGTAAAAACACCCATGAAGCCCACCAACGACTGGGCTCGATAGCAGATTTGATCCTCAGTCATGACCGAGAAATAAATTTTTGCATCGACGATTCGGTCTGCAACCAAACGCTCGATCAACCCGCACAAGTATGGCGCCGAGCTCGAGGATACACCCCGGCCCCTATCGTCATCGCCAATCCCCTGAACCATCCGGTGCTGGCTATGGGATGCGATCTGAAAAATACCCTGGCAGTGGGCGCTGGTGACCAAATCATGCTGTCACCCCACCTGGGTGAGATATCTTCGCCTTTTTCCCTGGATCATTACACCGAAAGCGTCGATCGTTTGATGTCTTTTTGCGGGATCTTCCCCCGGGTGGTTGCAACCGATTGCCATCCCGATATGCATACCACCCGCGCGGGTATCGATTGGTCGATGCGACTCGGATGCAAGCATCTGACCGTTCAGCATCACCAGGCGCACGCGGCGGCCTGCCTGGCCGAAAATCGATGCGATCGGGCTTTGGCGCTGGTATTTGATGGCGCGGGCTACGGCATCGACGGAACCTATTGGGGAGCGGAGCTCTTTTTCATCCAAGGACCGGCAGCCAATCGGTTGGCTCGATTCAAGCCCGCGCCCCTCCCGGGCGGCGATATCGCCGTCTATGAACCAATTCGTCAGCTGATTGCCCGGCTGTGGCAGGCATCCATTCCAATCAGCGACAGCCTGGCGTCTGCCTGGAGCCTCGAGCCCGATGTAATATCCACCTGGATCAGGCAGTGCGAGTCGGGATTCAACGCTCCTATATCGTCCTCCGCCGGGCGGCTTTTTGACGCGGTTTCCAGCCTGCTTGAGCTTGCGCCCCGCCGATTGACATACGAAGGCCAAGCGGCGGTCCGCTTGGAAGCCTGTGCGCGTAGTCATCCGGACAAAGGCCGCCTCGAGATTTTTCCTTACTCGGCCTCGGTCGGCTCCGGTGATCTTATGGAAATCGACTGGTCTGCTCTGTTTACCTGTCTCATGGAAAGACGGCCTTTTTCCGACCCGAGTGAAATCGCTTGCAGCTTTCACCATACGCTGGTTCAAGCAGCGATCGATATGGCTCGATACGGCCGTATGCGTTCGGGCTCGACTACGATCGCACTTTCGGGAGGCGTTTTCATGAACCGATTGATTGTCTTGGAGCTGGTTTTGCGGTTGGAGCAGGAGGGATTCAACGTCCTGCAACACCATAATATACCCCCTAACGATGGAAGCATTGCGCTGGGGCAAGCGGTGATTGCCGGAAGGAGCGACTGAGATGTGTCTCGCGGTTCCCATGAAGATCATCTCTCTTGAACCCGGAGATCGAGGCGTGGTGGAGTCGGACGGGGTGCGGTATGACACCGATCTCATGCTCATCGAGGAGCCCCGGATTGGTGATTATGTGATAGTGCATGCGGGCTACGCGATAGAAAAGCTCAAGATCGAAGAGGCGGAAGAACGCATCGAGCTCTTTCGCCGCATGGCGGCGCTCATCAAAACGAGACCGCTGCCATGAGATACATCGATGCATTTAGGCAACCGGATACCGCCGCGTATCTCTTGGGCGAGATCGATACCCTGACCCGCCGGGTCTGCAGCCGGGGTAAATCCATCCGCATCATGGAAGTCTGCGGAACCCATACCATGGCCATCGCCCGCCACGCCATACGCGCAGGCCTTCCGGCCAGCATCGAGCTGATAAGCGGTCCCGGATGTCCGGTATGCGTCACCGATCCGGGATATATCGATGCCGCTCATGAATTAGCAGAAAACGACTGCATCGTTGCTTCTTTCGGCGACATGCTGCGGGTTCCGGGCTCTTCGAAGACTTTAGCCGATGCACAAGCGACCGGCGCTCAAATCGAAATCTGCTACTCTCCCGCTGAAGCATTGAGGCTTTCGAAAATCAACCCTCATCGCGAGGTAGTGTTCCTCGGTGTCGGTTTCGAGACCACCACGGCTCCCTTATGCGCATTAATCATCCGTGCGGCTCGCGAAGGCATCCAAAACTTCAGCTTATTGACCGGCTTGAAGCGTATCGTCCCGGCGCTATGGTCGTTGCTCGAAAACCCTGTACAAGCAGAGGCCAACCCCATAGATGGATTGTTGCTTCCGGCGCACGTAAGCGCCGTCATCGGGGTCGGCCCATATATACCTATCGTAACCCGTTTCGGCCTGTATGCGGTGATAGCGGGTTTCGAACCTCTGGACATCTTATATGCCTTGGTCGAAATGCTGCAACAAATGGTGAGCGGCAAGCCCGCTCTCACAAACCACTACAATCGCGTGGTCCAAGAAACCGGCAATCCAAAGGCCATGCAGCTCATCAACCTGTGTCTCAACGTGCAAGACGGCCTATGGCGCGGCTTAGGCCCGGTTCCTCAAAGCACCTACGGCCTCAAACCAGCCTACCGACGCTTCGATGCCGTCTCGAAATTCGGCCTGCACATACGACCGGGGCGCACCGATCCCCGGTGCGGGTGTAATGATGTAATCCGAGGTATGCTTCGGCCCACAGCATGCCGTTTGTTCGCTTCAACCTGCACCCCCGAGCATGCCGTGGGTCCTTGCATGATCAGCGCCGAGGGAAGTTGCAGCGCCGCATACCGCTACGAAAGGGACGCCTGATGCAGGATTGCATACGCATGGAGCACGGCGGAGGCGGAAAAGCCTCCCGGGAGCTCATCGAACACGAAATTTTACGCCGTTTCGAATCCAGACCACTCCTCGATCTTGCCGATGGAGCCACCCTGGAGGTTTCATCCAACCAAATCGTGATGTCGACCGACAGCTATGTCGTCCATCCACTGAGTTTCCCCGGGGGAGACATCGGCAAGCTTTCGGTTTACGGCACCATCAACGATCTGGCCGTCTCAGGCGGCCGCCCCCGGTGGTTGTCGCTTGCGTTCATACTCGAAGAGGGTCTCTCCATAAGCCTTCTGGAGCAAGTCCTGGACAACATCCAAGCGGCCGTAAAAGAATGTCGGGTAGAAATCGTGACCGGCGACACCAAAGTAGTGCCTCGCGGTCGATGCGACGGTATGTATATCAACACCACCGGTATCGGTGAAAAAATCGAAGGCTTTTCGCTCAGCAGTCAAAACATCCGACCCAAAGATCGGATTGTGGTAAGCGGATCCCTGGGAGACCACGGAATGGCGGTCATGGCGGCTCGAGAAAATCTCGCCATCCAAGCAGGCCCCATAAGCGACACCGCTTCGGTGCATCGCCTGGTAGAGTCCCTCGCAGAGTTTGGTCCTGCCATACGCTTCATGCGGGATCCTACTCGAGGTGGATTGGCGGCCACTGTCCATGAGTGCATCGGAAAGGGACCGCGGGGCGCGCGTATCAACGAGGTCGATCTACCTTTCTCGCCACAAGCCCGGGTGGTTGCCGAAATGCTGGGTATCGATCTGTTGCATGTGGCCTCCGAAGGAAAAATGATCCTGGTCTGCGATGCTGCGGCGGCCGATGCCGTCACAAAAAGGTTACGCAGCCTACCCGAAGGGAAAGAGGCTGCCATCATCGGAGAAATCACCGACCAACCGGGCCGTTTGACGCTTGTAACCAGTACCGGGCACCAGCGCTTGGTGGCGTTCCCTCAAGGAGACCTACTGCCGAGGATTTGTTGATGCATGAGCTCAGTATTGCATACGCGTTGTTGGAACAAATGGAAATAGTCCTCCTGGATCACCCCAGCGCCGCCGCCGTCTCGGTAACCGTGGTATTGGGAGCTTTCAGCGGTGTGGATCCGCAAGCTTTCAAACATTGTTTCGAGCAGGCCAAGCGCGTGACTCGATTTACGGATACTTCATTATTCGTCCAACCAATCCGGCCGCAGACAAGCTGCAGATCCTGTCTGGGTGTATGCGATATCGATGGGATTGCGATCGAATGTCCGCTCTGTAAAAGCTCGGATATTGAAATGATCGGCACACATGAAATAACATTGAAATCCATGGAGGTGACCTGATGTGCAGAGACTGCGGATGTAACTTGTCCGAACACACTCATCCCGTCGCCCATACGCATGCACCCACTCGGAAGATCGAGATCGAAAGACGGATTCTGTCGGCCAACGACCAGCGGGCTGAGCATAACCGCCGCTGGCTTACAGAGCGCGGAGTACTGGCTCTCAACATCATAGCGAGCCCGGGAGCCGGAAAAACCACCTTGCTCGAAGCAACCCTCAAAAGCTTATCCGGCCGGCTGCAGTGCGCAGTGATTGCCGGAGACCAACAAACCCACAACGACGCCGATCGGCTTTCGGGCAAAGGCGCACCCGTATGCCAGATCCTCACCGGTAATGCATGTCACTTGGAAGCCCGGCAGATCGCCGAACGGCTGCCATCACTTGTAAAACCGGGAGTGGATTTGTTGTTGATCGAAAACGTCGGCAACTTGGTATGTCCGGCCGCCTTCGACCTGGGCGAGCATCACAAAATAGCACTGCTGTCGGTCACCGAAGGAGAAGATAAACCCATCAAATACCCGGCCTTGTTTTCAGTCTCATCAGTCGTGGTGTTGACCAAGATCGATCTGGTAGCGCACCTCACCTGGAACCGGCAAGAGTGCATCCGAAACATTCGGCATGTGCGCGCTGATGCGTCCATCTTTGAGCTCAGCGCCAAAACCGGAGACGGCCTGGCAGATTGGCTCGATTTTCTTTGCAACGCGGTAGGCCGGCGATGACTTCACCTGCATATACCACCAAATCGTACGACTGGGGATCGGTGACTCCATACAGTGCACGCTTACGATCCCACGAACTGGTCGCCCGGGTCCGCTGGTTTATTCAAATGCGCTGGATCGCAGTGTTTATGTGCGCGGCAGGCTCGGTTGCGGCGTATTTGCACATCCTATCAACCGGATTGAATCCTTTGTACTTCGCAGTCATTACGGTGTTTCTGGTTTTGACGAATCTCGCCTACACCATCATCGCTCGACGTCTTCTGGGAGACGAAAACCGCCATCATAGCGTCCAGCTTCTGCTTCTGTTTCAAATGGGTTTGGATTTTTTGGCGCTGAGCGCTCTAGCCTATGCCTGCGGAACCATTGAGACTCCGCTCATCACGTTGTTTATGGCCCATATCATCTTGGCAACTTTGTTTTTTACCCGTACGGTTTCCTTGGCGGTAGCCGGAGCGGCATTTCTTTTTGCGGCTCTGCCGTTGATGCTGGAATTCGGCTCCATCATCCCCATGGTTACCATCTTCAAGAGTAATTTCAAAAGCGAGGTGCTTTTCGATCCCAAGCTGAGTTTTACCTTCGTCGGCGGGATCGGAACGACATTTTTGGTTTGCTGGTACTTGGTCAGTGAAATCAGCGCGAGTCTCAAACTCAGGGAAAAGCAGCTCGAAGATGCGTACGAAATGCTGTTGCGAATCGACCGGGAAAAGTCCCAAGCAACTCTTCGCGCAACCCATGAGCTCAAAGCTCCGTTTGCAGCCATCAAAAGCTATGTCTATACCCTGCAAGACGGATACTTGGGCGAATTGCCGGAGAAAGCCCGTAACGCCATCACCAGGATCGGTGATCGTTGCGATCGTTTGACCGAAAAAATCACCGATATCATCCACCTGAGCAATTTGCGGACGGTAGTATTGACCGATATGGCATTCTCTTTAGTGGATGTAAACCAAGTATTGGCCGAGGAAACCCGTGAGGGTGCTTTGGTGGGCGAGCACCAGGGGATTTCCGTGGTCTTGACTTCCCCCATGACCACGCCCGCCTGGGTATTGGGATCGCGAACCCAACTGAGCACCATGTTCTCAAACCTGATCCGCAACGCCATCCAGTACTCTTTCGATAACGGCCGGGTGGAAGTGTCTTTGGGAGCTACGTCCAAACAGATTTGCGTGAGCATACGAGACCACGGAATCGGGATCCCGGAAGCCAATTTGGATAAAATATTCGAAGAGCATTTCCGTTCCAACAATGCGGTAGCCCACTTTACCGGGGGGACCGGTCTCGGTCTGCCGATCGTGAAAGAAATCGCCCGGCTCCACGGCGCCACCATCCAGGTTGAAAGCATCCTTGGAAAAGGAAGCGTATTTACGGTATGCTTCGAAGTCAAGGAAGAAAAAATTCAAGAGAGGTTGTCATGACCAAAGCACTCATCATCGACGACGATCCTGATATCGTTGACAGCTTGACCACCATCCTCGAAGCCAACGGCTACGAGGTGGTCGTCAAATCCGACACCGAAGACATCGTCGCATCGGTAAGCCAAGTCAATCCGGATTTCATTATATTGGATATCATGTTCCCCGAAGACGCCCAGGCCGGCTTCAGCGCGGCCCGCGCGTTGCACCAAAACGAAAAAATTCGTAATATTCCGGTCTTGTTGCTAAGCGCCGTAAACCAACGCAGCAATTTGTCTTTCAGGTTTTCCGACGCGGACATCAGCGAAGATTTCATGCCGGTAGAGGCCTTCATCGAAAAACCGGTCAAACCCGACGTGCTTCTCAAGACCATCGAAAAGATCCTGCAACCCCGATCTTAAACACGGTGGGAAAAGGACCCAATGCAGGCTCGGATTGGCCGTCAAAGCTCGTATGCTCCGCTTTCCTGCTCATAGAGCCTGCGTAAAATCCCCGGATACACCGGAAAGCGATCGGCCAGATCCAAGGTCTCCTCCCGAATTTGGCGTATGCGCATTTCGTCGCCAGCATGATCCAGAGCACTGACGATGAGAGAACCCAATTGCCGCATTTCCTCTTCGCCCAAACCCCGGGTGGTCATGGCCGGAGTTCCGATGCGGATGCCGCTCGATTGGGTAGGCGGCAAGGGGTCGAAGGGAATTTGGTTGTTGTTGACAGTAATACCCACCCGATCGAGAATACGCGTCGCTTGAATACCGGTGAGCTTCCTGCTCGCGAGATCGACCACCAACAGATGGTTGTCGGTTCCGCCGGTTACCAATCTAAGACCTTGTTTTTGTAACTGATCTCCTAAAGCGACAGCGTTTTTTATGACTTGTTCCTGGTACTTGACAAACGAAGGATGCAGGGCCTCTTCCAGCGCCACCGCCTTACCCGCAACGACATGGATGAGCGGCCCCCCCTGCACTCCGGGAAAGACGGCCGAGTCGATGGCCTTGGCATGCTTCGCCTTGCACAAAACGACCCCTCCCCTCGGGCCGCGCAACGTCTTGTGGGTCGTGGTGGTTACGAAATCACAAAAGGGTACCGGATCCGGATGCAACTTGGCCGCGATGGGTCCGGCGATATGGGCGATATCCGCCATCAACATGGCGCCTACATCCTGGGCAATATCGGAAAAACCCTTGAAATCGATCTTGCGTGGATAGGAAGAAGCGCCCGCGATGATCAGTTTGGGTTTTTTCTCCTCGGCGATCTTACGCACTTCCTGCAGATCGATCCGTTCGGTCTCCCGACTCACACCATAGCGGGCAATGTTAAACACACTGCTGGTAAAGTTTTTGGGATGCCCGTGCGAAAGATGCCCGCCATGGTCCAATGCCATACCCAATATACAATCCCCGGATTGAAGGCAGGAAAAATACACCGCCATGTTGGCCTGTGAGCCCGAATGGGGTTGCACGTTGACATGCTCGGCCCCGAACAGCTTCAAAGCCCTTTCTTTTGCGAGATTTTCGGCCACATCGGCAAACTCGCATCCCCCATAATAACGCTTTCCGGGATAGCCCTCGGCGTACTTATTGGTCCAGACCGAACCCACCACGTCCATCACCGCCTGGGAAACATAATTTTCACTGGCAATCAGCTCGATATCCAGGTGCTCGCGTTTCACTTCCCCCCTCAAGGCTTCATACATCTTGCGATCCACCCGGCGCAACGCATTAAACATAAGCTTTTCCTCCTGTTTGGATTGGTCAACATCATCATATCGTATCGGCTTCGAGACCGAAGCTCGTCACACCTTCATTTTTCTGTGGTTTACTTGGATGCCCCAGATCGGTTCACAGACACCAACTTGCTTATTATATCAGGATTTTTCGGTCTGTCGACGTCTATTTTTGCACCTGGATGTCCCATTTTTCCATGCTCATAAATCCCAATCACACCTCATTTGCCTGCTATCAACCCACTGGCCGGCTTGTTGTATTCCATTTTTAATCAAGATGAAATATACTTTTGCATCGAGCCGAGAAATATTTTTCGTTTTTCCGGCTACGGACTCTGGTAGGCTTTACATGCAAAAAACCCGGATTGATAATCAGGCGGCGATTATCGTAGCCCACCCGGATGACGAGACCATTTGGTGTGGAGGCACCCTTTTCATGCACGCGCACCGGAGCTTGAGCATCGTATCCCTGTGCCGGGCAAGCGATCCGGATAGAGCACCCAAATTTTACCGGGCTGTATCCATATTGGGGGGCCGGGGTTGCATGGGAGATCTGGATGACGGACCCGAACAACACCCACTTCCAGAAAGCACCATCCAAGCAACCATTCTCGATCTCTTGCCCACCCACCGCTTCGACATCATCATCACCCACAGTCCCTTGGGCGAATATACTCGGCACCGACGCCATGAGGAAACCGCGACGGCCGTGGGCAATCTCTGGAAATCAGGCAGACTGAAATCCAAAAACCTTTGGATGTTCGCTTATCGAGACCAAGGTCGCGGGGGTGTAAGCGACCCGCCCGTGCCACACCCACACGCCCATATCAAGATATGCCTGCCAAAAGAGATTTACTGTAGAAAAAAGCGGATCATATTGGATTGTTACGGATTTTTACCCGATGGGTTCGAAGCCCTCGCCTGTGGAAAGCAAGAAGCTTTTTGGTGTTTTGAAAACCCCGACGCGCTCATGAAATGGCTTTTTGAATACGAAAGGAGCCAGGTATGAAAGTGCTGGTGCTCTATGACTACCCGCCTTCACCCGGCGGTCTGGCAACCCAAGGAGACATGCTGTACCGGGGATTGAAGGAGTTGGGCGTAGATACTTATGCGGTGCATTTTGAATCCGCGCAGGAAAAGGAGTGGTACTACCGCTGGTTTGAGCCTGACGTGGTCGTGGGAGTGGGCTATTGGGGACATACCCCCCATTTGATCCTACATCCCAAGCGCTATGGCGCCAAGGCAATTCCCTGGCTGGTTGCAGATGGTTATCTGGCCAATTACCAGGAGATCCTCGAAGCGCTGCCTTTGATCCTGGTAACCTCCGAGTGGGTGAAAAACGTCTATGTACGCGATGGATTGAGCGGTGAGAATATCGAGGTGTTACCGGTGGGCATTGACACGGACGCCTTTGTTCCCATGGATAAAAACCACCCCAAGGTCTCCTGCGTAAGGGAAGCCTTGGGAGTCTCCCCCGAAGATATCATGATTTTGACCGTGGGCGGCGACGCGGCCTCCAAGGGAGCCCAAGAAGTCATGCAGGCTCTGGCCATCATCGACACCAAGGCCCCGGCCTGGAAATATGTATGTAAGGTTTGGCCCCAACCCCGCACCCAGCAACAAAACCTCCAAGATCTCCAATTGGCGACTTCCCTGGGAATCGAAAAAAACGTCATCTACACTACCAGTGTCATATCCAGAAATTTCATGCCCTATCTCATGAATGCTTGCGACATCTATGCCGCTCCCTCTCGCCTGGAAGGCTTCGGAATGCCGCAGATCGAAGCGGGCGCCTGTGCGAAACCCGTCATCGGGATCAACGCCATGGCCATGCAGGAAACCTTGGTGCACCAAGAAACCGCCTTGCTTTCGGCCGTAGCCACAGAAGTCGTGATCCGGGAAACCGTCGTCGGCGAGGAGTCCGGATGGGAACCGGGCCACCGGGTGGTGTTTCAAAATCCACGCACCGTCGACTATCGCGCAAGCGTGCACGATATCGCCAATTATATGATGGATCTGATGCAAGACCGAACGCTGAGACTGAAAATGGGAAAAGCCGGCCGCAGTCGGGTTTGCGAGCGGTATGATTATCGGGTGGTGGCAAAGCGTTTTCTCGAGATCGTCTCCAAGAGGCTGGGTATCGCGTGAGCCTGACTGCCTCCCAACCCACCTTGGTGCAACAGGCCAAGCAAGCCGCTCTCGAAGTGCTCGTACACAACCTTTACGGTCCCCACCAAAATCTACCCAGAACAGCCGGTTGGGGCTACCCCGAACCCTATACCCGCGACTTGATGCTTTCTACTCTGGGAGTCCTCGTATCCAACCACGCCGAGCTCATACACGCTTGGCAAGAAATCTTCCAACGTTTGGCCCGAAACCAAAGCGATCGAGGTCTCATACCGGGCTTGGTGCATGACCGCACCGATTGTGGATCGAGCGACACCACCCCGCTTTTCATCCTGATGACCGCGATTTTCAGATCCGCAACCGGCCAACCTGATTTTCTCCAAAAACCTCTCGAGCGAGCCTTGACCTGGATGCAATACCAGAGTCCCTCGGATCGAATACTCGTCGGTCAACTGCCCACCTCCGATTGGAGGGACGAGCAGTGGATCATGGGATACGGACTGTATGTCAACACCCTGGTATACAGCTACCTGCGCGTTTTGGGACAATTCGATCGCGCCGATCGCTTGAAAAAGCAGATTACGGCCCTTGTTCATGAAAACCGACCTACAAACCATCCCGCGCGCGAAGGCCTGCGTTTGGCCCATAAACCCTATTATGCCGCCTGGTCCTATAAAGTATTGTACGACGATCGGTTTGATCTGTTGGGCAACTGTCTCGCCATCCTGTCCGGTTTGACATCCACCTCGAGGGCGCGGCGCATGGTGTCCTGGGTCGAAAGCCAATCACAGACACTAAGGCAGCAAGGAGATCTTCGCTTGAGCCTGCCTCCATGTTACTTTCCGTATATCGAGCCGCAAGATCCCGATTGGCGCACGCGCTATGCGCGCTACAACCGACCAGGCGAGTACCATAACGGAGGAATATGGCCTTTCGTGTGTGGATTGTACATCGCCGCGGTCGTGGCCAGCGGAAATGCCCGCTTGGCAAAAAAGCGCCTTCTGGATCTGACTGCCCTGGTCAAACCGGCGCGTACACCCGGCCTGTCTTTCGGGTTCAACGAGTGGTTCAAGGCCCAGGATGCAACCCCGAGAGGACAGGACTGGCAAACTTGGTCGGCGGCGATGTATCTGTATGCCGCCGCCTGTGTCGAAGAAAACCGAACGCCATACTTTGACCGGACAAGTTAATGATCGTATGCTGCAAAATGATAGATGTGATCTTAGACACCTGGAAGGAGAAGTCCGGATGAAACGAGCCAAAACCATCGGAATCCTCATCCTGTCCGCGTTGTTGCTAATCATCGTTCTGCAAAACACACAGACGGTGGAGCTTGAAATCCTCTTTATGACTCTCAGCATGCCCAGAGCCTTTTTGCTGTTTGTCACCGCCTGCATCGGACTTGTCATCGGCATCGGCATCGCAACCCTTACCAGGAAAAAGACGCCTTCAGGACCCGACAAGCAATAACTCGACACCACCCTCTCAAGGTAGAAAACCACTCTCACCATCTTTAGAAACCCAATCAATCCGTTTGAGGTTGACAACCGAGCTTCAATCATTGATGATATCGGGAAAGTCAAACCAATAAGGATTCGACATGACGGTATGCAAGCGGGGCGGGCGGATCTTGTTGTTTGCTTTTTTACTCCTCTATCATTCGGTAAAAGCAGATACACTGGGGGCGTCCAGCGGCAACGGCACCGATGACACGGCTTCTACTTCTTGGGAAGACGCTTTCAGCACCACCCATACACCCACCGCGACCAACGATGTCTTGGTGGTGGCTACTTTTTCGATGGAGAGCCTCAACACGGGCGTAGCCCGTACCGCCAATTTTCGCATCAACAATGCAAGCACCCAAAGCGGCACCATCAGCCGTTACCTGAGCGGCAACAACGACAAAGGCATCGGATCACTCATGCATATCTTTACCGGACAAAGCGGCGCCACCACGTATACACTCCAACATCAAACCAACACTTCAGGACGCAATGTCCGCACGGCAGGTACGATCATCGCAATCGACCTGCAAACCAGCGCAGGTACCGATCTCAACGCCGAGCTTATCAGCTTGGCAAGCGCCGCAAACACCCAAAGCGCCGCCATGGAAGGCATCACCGGCACCCAAACCGGCAGCATCAACCTGCCGGCCCGGAGTCATTTTTATGTCGCCGCATCCATCCAGTGCCGGGAGACCGGGATCGACGCGGCCACCGGAGAGTGGGAGCTACAGTATTACGACGGCAGCTGGCAGAGCATGGGTTATCCAATCTCCCGTTCGATGAGCTCGGGCGCCGACGCAGGTATTGTAAGCTTGGTGGGGGTGCTGCAGGATCAGGCCGCCGGGGACTACCAGTTTCGAATCGCCCATCGCCGCTCGGCAGGCTCCGGACAGGTACAGACCGCCAAAGCCTACCTGGCCGCGGTAGCCCTCGGTTTTGCCACCGGCAACACCTTTCCGACCCTGGTGTCTTACACCTCATCAACCTCCACGGCTTCCACCTCCTTTGTGACCGCCACCGGAAAAAACGTACAACCCGTAAGCGACGATACGGACGTTTTCTTGCACGCCCAATACGAAATCACCGGCGACCAGCAAATATCCCCCGCATCGTACGATCTGGCCGTCGACAACAGTATTTTGGACGGCCGGGATCAAGCGCGTTTTGTGGCCAGCAGCTCGGATACCGGGGCCGGGACTTCGGCCGGTTTGGCCTCCGGGCTTGCGAGCTCGACGAGCTATGCAGTGTCTCTACGCCATCACACCGATGGTTCGGGCGGTACGCTCACCACCCAAGACGCCTATCTGGTGGGTCTGGTTCTCCGCTCGCAAGCTTCACCCACCTATGCGTTGATCTCGAGCCTGAATACCTATCGCGAAGGCGATAGGCTCTTCATCGATTGGGAGACCGCCGCAGAAAACGCCACGGTCGGCTACCGGGTGTATCGAAGAGCTTCCCCCCAAGAAGCTTGGCAACCAATCGGATCGTCCTTGACGCCCGTAAAGCATATGAGCCTCGGGCAAGCCCACTATCGCATACCCGACCCGCGGCCTGCATGGAATACCGACTCGGTCGAGTATGCCGTATTCGAAATCGATGCAACCGGCGCGACCAGACAAAGCCGAAGCGTACGCGTCGATATGCGAAACCCGACCGAATCACCACCTATTGATCTTGAAAAAACCCGACCAAGGCTTATTAAAAGGATCACTCAAAGCTTCGATTCACCCTGGAACGCTTCCAGGCTCATGCGACCCAAACCTTCCATGCGCTCGTTCGAAAAACCATTCATCCGGGGAGTCCACATCGAAACCGAACGAGCCGGGTTGGTCTATGTAGACGCCTGCCGGATCGCCGCGGCCGTCGACACCTCATGCCTCAGGATACAAAGATTGCTTCAAAAAGCCCGTCTGCGGCTTGAAAACCTGGGCGAACCTGTCGCCATGTGGATACAATGGGAGGGTCGGGGTATTATCTTTTACGCAACCGGCCGGGATTCGCCCTATGGCGATAAAAACATCTATACGCTGACCAGGGGCCGGGGGGTAACCATGCAAACCGAACCGGCTGATTCGAACAGCAACCGGTTTGCACCTCACCGGATCATACCTCGTTGCCACACGATGCCGATAAAGACATTCGATCGCGTCATCCAAATCGAACAAGACGTCTTTCCCACCACCGCCTTGCACAACGATCCGGAAACGGACTATTGGGTTTGGGACCATGTGGTGGCCGAACATCCAACCGAAGGCGCAAAGCATTTTCAATTTCAAGCCCCATTTCCCGTGCCCTCAAACAAAGCAGCCCTCCTGAACTTACGCCTGCAAGGCGCAAGCGATACCCCGGCAAACCCGGATCACCACGTTCGCATCGAGCTCAACCAGTATACCATCGCCGAGACGACGTTCGAAGGCAACCGCACCCATGCTGTATCCATGAGCTTCGATCCGAACTTGCTTCGAGACGCATCCAACCAGCTCAGTGTTTTCGGGTTGCTGCGTCCCGGAGTTACCCACAGTACTTTTTTCGTAGATAGCTTCGAGTTGCGCTACCCCAGCAAGCTCAGCGCTCTCGACGATCAAATCGAGCTTACCACCGACCGCCCCGCATGCATCGAGATTGAAGGTTTTCACACCCCCCAAGTCGCAGTCATGGACATTACAAACCCTATGCGACCGATTGTCATCACCAATATTCTTACCACACCCACGACCCAAGGACACACCATCCGATTTGTAGCTCCTGCATCCGGACATTTTTGGGCACAAGCCCTTCCGGCACAACCCACACATGTATCCGCGATCCCCCCATCCAAGCTCAAAGCCGGCCGTAACGCCGCCGACTATCTCATCATCACCGGACACGAGCTTTTGGAGGCCGCAGAAGCCTGGGCCGAGTACCGGAGTCAAACCGGCTATCTGACTAAAGTAGTAACGCTGGATCAAATCATCGCCGAGTTCGGGTTTGGGCGCTTCCACCCCCTGGTTCTGCATGATTTCATCCGTTATACGACGACCCACTGGCGTAAATCTCCCAGCCATGTGTTGCTGGCCGGAGATGGAAATATGGACTACCGCGGCTTGCTCACCAGTGAACCCAACCCGATCCCGCCCTGGCTGCATCCGACCCCCTATGGGCTGTTTGCAGGCGATACCTGGTTGGGAGATACCAATCTTGACGGCGCCCCGGAAATTGCGGTGGGACGCGTACCGGCGCAAAGCAGTTTGGAGTTGCTTTCGGTTTTGGACAAAGTCATCCAGTATGAGCAAAGCTCTGATTTCGATATCTCGAGCAGGCAAGCGGTCTTTGCAGCGGATCGCATCGATCACGCCGGGGACTTCAAGACGACCTGTCGGCAATTGGCCGAACATGTCTCCGGCACCCACGGGGTCATCAACCTGTTTCTCGACGATATGAGCCTTACGAAAGCCCGTGAGGGATTTATCGAAAATCTTCGATCCGGAGCCGCGCTCATCACGTATGCGGGTCATGGAGGAATTGATCGTCTGAGCCAAGCAGGCCTGTTTACCAACCAAGATATACCCGAATTACACAATCCGCCCGCCTATCCGCTGGTTTTGATATTATCCTGCGTGGCGGGCCGCTTTGCACTACCGGGCGTCACCACGCTCGGAGAAATGCTATTATTGGTCCCCCAGGCTGGCTCGGTCGGCGTTTTGGCGCCTTCCGGGTTCGCCGAAAACCGCATTTCATCAGTCTTTGCAGATGCCTTTCTCAAACATTTGCTGCACACAGACACCCAGACCGTCGGAGAGGCGCTTTTGGCGGCCCACCGACAAGCAAGAGCTTTAAACCTACCCGGCTACATACACACCGTATACAATTGGCTTGGTGATCCGGCCCTGCGACTCGACAGGATCCAACCATGAAAACCTCGACGGTTTTTCGAAGGACAAGCTCGGTACGTCAACGAACCATTGCGGAGCAGGTTTTTTTGGTACCCACCGGAAAGTCACTGACCACTATGAAAAAAATCCATGCCATCGACGAACCCGGATGTTTCATCTGGAGCCGACTGGACGGCGGCCATACGGTCGAGCAAATCATCGAGATCAGCTGCAAAGAGTACAACGTCGACCCTCAACGAGCCCGGAGGGATGTTCGAGACTTTCTACAGGAGCTCTTGCAAGCCGGATTAATAGAAACTCTGGAGACCTGAACCTTGGACAACTCCGATTTTCTGAAGGCTTTGTACCAAAAAGCCCACGCGCTTCGAGCACCCATTTTTGCAAGCATCGAGCTTTCCAAACGGTGTAATTTACATTGCAGACATTGCTACCTTCAAGAGCTTGCGGGTATTGAAATCGACACATCCGGCTGGGTGACGATATTGCAGAGCCTCGAAAAAGCCGGCTGTCTTCATCTGCTCCTTACGGGAGGAGAGCCTCTCATTCGAGCTGATTTTGATACTATCTACACAGAGGCATGCCGCTTGGGTCTTTTGGTTTCGGTATTTACCAACGCCACATTGATTACGAGTTCAGTCATCCGCCTGTTCGAGCGCTACCCCCCATACGAAATCGAAATCACCATACTCGGCGCCCAGCCTGCCACCCATGACGCCATCACGGGCATGCCGGGTTCCTTTACAGCCACCATCCAGGCCATCCAGAAAATGCAACGACATGGACATATGGTCAACCTCAAAACCATCGTCATGCACCCCAATTGGAATCAGTTGCATCTCATGCGTGAGATGGCCCACCAATTGGGATGTGGATTTCGTTTCGACACGGCCGTCTTTTCACGTTTAAACGGAGACTCGACACCCCAAAAGCTTCGGATCACCACCCGGCAATCCCTGGATCTGGATCTCGAGGATCAACCCAGAGTCGAATCTTGGTTAAACCGCTGTACGTTGGGTTTACCACCCTCGTCGGATTCATCTCTGTATGCCTGCGCAGCCGGGGTGACCAAATGCCATATCAGCGCAGACGGGAAACTCTACCCATGCATTCTTTCCACCCACTCCCTTGGAGATCTTACGGTTGTTTCGTTTGACGAGTTATGGAACCACAACGCGCGGATTTGGCGTCAAAAGGCTGTAAAGATAAGACCCAGCCCGTGTATCGGCTGCCCAGCCAGATTGTATTGCCCCGCCTGTCCTGCCATCAACAAGTTGGAGTGTGGGGACGAACGTATTCCTCCGGATTTTTTTTGTACAATTGGAAAACTTCGCGCATCGAGCATCGAAAACTTACTCCAAAAAAGTATAGGACAAGGACATGACCACCCAGAAAAAGAAACCCGAATCCAAGAAATCCTGGCGTAAACCCCGGCTACGCACCATCGATCTGGTGGCCCACGAGGTTTTGGGGGTAGGGTGTAAGGACCTCTCAAGCTCGGCGTTCGGAGCTTCAACCTGTATCGCCAACGGTTGCGCCGATTTGGGATCATGACGTGACCCGGCCGGCGATCCGATCAACAGGCATGCATCCGATCGCGGAGTATGTCATATCGGATTTTCGTTTTCTCCTATGGACCGAACACCCATACACATTGGTTTCGACCAATCGGCATCTTGAAGGATTTCGACCAAGTTTGCCTCCAGCTTCGGATGCCTATGAGATCCAGGTTCAAATCCTTTTGTCGCATGAGCCCAGCCATGCCGATCATGCCTTGTTGTTTGACAGTGAATCCTCGTGGAGCTTATGGAGCCACACCGGCATGGGAAGGTTTGTGTTCAAAACCCTTCAAAATCCTCAACGCTGGCTGTATACCGCCGAAATGCCCCTCGATACCCTGCCGGACCAAATCAAAATCTACGCAAACCCAAGAGTAGTACGCACACCCGAACAATCAAACCAGATCCAAAATCCTTTTGTTTACCCACTCGACCAAATCCTTTTGATGCACGCATTGCCGTGGATACCGGGCATCATCATCCATGCGGCCTGCCTGGTACGAAAAGGCCGGGCCTTTGTTTTTGCGGGCCGCTCCGGCGCGGGTAAGAGCACACTGGCAAGGCTGATGCAATCCACCCGTGGGTTCGAGGTGATCAACGACGATCGCGTCATTATTCGTGCGCACAAAGATCGAGTGTATGTCCACGCCACCCCCTGGCCGGGAGAAGCCTCTATTGCCAAACCAGGCCGTTGGCCCTTGGGAGGCATCTTTTTGATCAACAAGTCCAAGCAATCCGGTTTCATCAACATCTCGGAGCGAAACGCAGTTTTAGGGTTGTTGCCTTTCATCTCCATCCCTTGGTATCTTTCCGACGTCACCCAAAAACAATTGCAATTCATACAAGATCTGATATCGATTCACCCCGTTCTACAATTCAACTTCGCGCTCGATCCTAAAGTAAAAGCTCACATAAAAAACCAGATCGAATCCAGGCTCTTTAGCGGATAGATGAGACACA
>JBFFBT010000058.1:0-23154 GCA_041560255.1 Myxococcota bacterium
AGTATTCGAAAGTGAGGATTCGGCGGTTCTGGGTTCGAACAGGATTTTGGATTACCTCATCGAGCGACAAAATTTCGAAAACCAGTTTCCCGGCTATGAAAGCGATATCCACGGTATCGAACGAACCGCTCCGGATGCCGAAAACCAAACCTATTTTCAGATGTTTCTCATCAAAGGAAAGACGCGATGAAACCTCACCGAGCCGATGGAAACAATCACTTTCGGGAAACTTCGGTCAACGAGGTATGGGGTTGACTCGCACCGCAGGCACTCATTCGAAAATGGATGGGCTCTTGGTTATCGTGGATAAGGGTTTTCCTATGGTTTCGATCTTTCCCAACTGCTCGAACCCATAACCTGGGAGATTCTTTTTCGACATGCTTTTCAATGCCTGGATGGTGTACTCCAAAAACTTGGCGATGTGCGGGTGGGATATGAAGGGGTAGGGCACGGCGAGTTTGTACAGCTCTTCGGACAAAGGGATGAAATCCAAACCACATTGCCAGGCCGCGATCTGTATGCCGACTCCCGCATCCGCGTTGCCCGCTCGTATGGCCAGGGCGAGGTCCATATGTGAAGAATACGAATTGGTTTGGTTGAAATCTTCGATCCTCAGGCCTTGTGCGTCGCACAGCTTTTCAACCAGCCGATAGGTTCCGGATAGTTTTTGGCGGGTCGCAAACTTGAGCTTTTGCTCTTGAATGGATGCCAGATCCTGGATGTTTTTATTTCGCCCGGCGTCGAAAATGATCCCTTGGCGGCGCTCGAGCAAGGTGACCAGGTAACAACCCCAACGATCCCCGGCCAACTTGTTGATTTTCTCGTCTTCGACATGGTATCCAGCCAGATGGGCTCTGCCCGAAATGATCGCCAGCAGACCTGCCACCGAGCCCACCCAGGCGCAGGCGACCGGCAGATCGCTGTCTTTTTGAAACAGCCCGATGACCTTGGAAAACAGCCAGTCGTTCGATCCTTGTATGATGAGTAGCTCTTCGAGCAAAGCTCCAAACAACCCGAACGAAGGAAATACCGTATTTTTCTCGACCCACTGGTCGACGAGGTGTCTGGGAAACAACCATTTGCCGCAAATCCTGGCCGCCGGAAGCTGTCCTTCGGAGACCAATGCATAGACTTTTTTTTCGTTGAGTCTGAGATATTGTGCCACTTCTTTGGTGGTCAAGTATTCGGCCATGTGCATTCGTTCCGATCAAAATTCTTCCAGCCGATCGCAACATAACACATATAGGTTATCTCACGCCATCATTTCACGTAAAGTGGTCGTATCGTGCGGTTTTTGGAACCATATGCGCTTTTTGGTCCGTATTTGATTGGGGATTAAATGTCAGTTGGCATGATGCAGCGAGAAGAAAAAAGTTGCTCCCTGGTTGCGCGCGCTTTCGCACCACACCCGGCCCCCGTGCTTTGCAATGATATTTTTGACGAAGGACAAGCCGATGCCCGTGCCGGGAAATTCGGTAATACTATGTAGACGCTGGAAGGGTGTAAAAAGCTTTTCGGCGTATTTCATATCGAATCCGGTACCGTTGTCTTTGATGAAGAAGGTGTTGTCTTGATCCGGATGCACTCCGAACTCGATGCGGGCGCTATCCTGGTTTGAGGTGAATTTCCAAGCGTTGGATAGCAGGTTTTCGAGAGCTTGGCGTATGAGATTGGGATCTGCCGATGTGTCGGCGTTTTCGGCGATGATGATTTCAATCCGACGATCGGGCTCGACTTGCTGCATGTGTTTGAGGATTTCTAGAACCATGGCGCTGAGGTTCACCGGTTGGGTGTGAATTTCCATTCTGCTCAAACGGGATAACTTGAGTATATCATCGATGAGGCGCGCCATACGCTGTGCTTCGCTCGATACGCGTTTCAAGTACTCCAATGCGCTTGGTTCAAGGGCCGCTGCGTGGTCTTCCATGAGCGCTTGGCTGAAACCCTCGATGGCTCGAAGCGGAGCTCTCAGATCGTGAGACACCGAGTAGGCAAATGCTTCGAGCTCTTGGTTGGCTGCAGAGAGCTGGGCTGTGCGTTCCTGTACTTTATTTTCCAAATCGATGTTGAGATTGCGAATGGCCTCATCTGCAGCCCGTTGTTTGAAGATCTTTTCAAACTCAGCCGCAACCAGCTTGAAGTGGGTTATGTCGTCATGGTTATAATCCGTGTGTTTATTGCCCACTCCAATGATATATTTGACTTTTACATTATCCATCACCGGAATGCTCATGAATCGTTTTACGGGCACATGACCCTCGGGTAGACCCTTTCGATTGGGAGAGCCTGCATAGTTATTGTATACGACCGGGGCTCTTTGGCGTATGCAATCCGCCCAGTTTCCGGCTTCGGATAGGGAGTAGCGGCGGTTGTACGAGGCAGAGCATTTGGCATGTGCGTTTTGGTTCCAGGAGGTGAAAATGATGGTTTTCTGATCATCCATGACCCGGTCGAGAAAACCGATGGTGCTGTGGGTGAGGCTTACGGCTTTTTCGACGACGAAATCGTACAGTTGCTGGTCAGACAAGAAAGGCGCTTTTTGGTAAAGATCCAGCAAGGCGATGGCGCGGTCGGACTCCCTTGCCAAAATCTGTTCGGCTTGCTTGTGTTTGGAAATGTCGCTGAACAGCACGGCAAACTGGCCGGGGCGCGTGCGATAGGCCAAAACCTCGTAGGTTTTATCCAAGCCGCTCGAATAATTTTCAAAGATGACCGGTGTGCCTGTCAGCGCCACCCGGCCGTAACGCTCGATCCAGAAGTCCTCGATTGTGGGTATGACCTCGCGTACGGTTTTTCCGATGGTGTGTTCAGCCTGGAGCCCGGTCAACTTCTCGAACGCCGGATTGATCTCGATGAAACGGTAATCAAACGGTTTTCCGTGTTGATCGAGAATGATTTCATGGAGAGCGCATCCAATCGTGAGCTTTGAGAAAAGCAATCGAAATTGATCTTGGTTTTCGTTGCCGTTCGGATTCTCTTGGGCGCCTGCACCCGTGATATCCTGGTTGGCTACCATCCCCTATCCCCTTTTGTCAGCGGGCTATATTGTCCAGTGAATAACAATTGTATAGGTGTGTCAATGTCTTTTCTTGGGTGGGGCGGGTGCCTGTCGAACCGTTACGGGCGCAGACCGGGATACGTATGGGGTTGGTTTCGGGAGCCAAGCTCATGAAATCGCACCAAGGCCGTCAGCCAGGCTAGAGTTGATTCGGCGCCTTGGTTTTGATTGACATCCTTGTTTCCCAATCCGTCTCGGCATCCACCGGATGTTTGATCGACCAACGCTGTGCCCAAATCATTCTCTCCAAGAAACCATCTGAAAGCCAGGACGGCTTCGGCCAGCCAAACCGGATCCGAAGTGGCCTCATATGCGCAGAGACATGCCGAGACCGTGGTTTCGGCTTCAATGGGTTGTTGATCGAAGCAGGCCTTTCGACCGCCTTTTGCGTACCAGCCTTGATTGCCGATCGGGGAGAAATGCTTGGCCTGTTTTTGATGGCTCATGAGCCAGGCAAGGGAATGTAGGCCGGTTTGAAGCAGGGGTTCGAAGTTGTTGTCTGTACCTGCGAGAATCAGAGCGTGGGGTAAGACTGCGTTTGCATACGTAAGCTGTCTTTCAGGCCATAACCAGTTGTGGGAATCTGGAGTAATGTTGAGAAAGGCTGTATATAGGCGTTCCCAGAGCAACTTGTATCGTTGCCCGATGAAATCATCATGACGGTGGGCTTGCATATAGGTATGTAGTCCGATGCACGCGATCGCCATGGATCGCAAATTGGAAAGCTCACTGATGCGATCGACTGCCTGCGTGAGAAGTTCTTTGGCCATCACCCGAAGATAATCCGGTTCAATGTGGATCGCAGCCTCTGCCAGAGCGCCGACCGCGCGTCCCTGGCAGTCTTGACTCCCGGAGGTTTCGAAAAAGCGCCGGTCGTAACCCAAAAAGTTACGAAATGCGTTGCGCTTGCGGCAATATGCATGGTGTAAAAAAGCCAGATAACGCACAGAGAGTGCATCGATCAGGTGATGGTCGGGTAGATGTTTACGAGCCCGGATGACCAGAGTGAGCGCCCGGGCATTGTCGTCGGTGCAGTACCCCTGCTCGCGGTTGGGTATCGTGTAGATGGCATGTTGGATCAGGCCGGTCTCGTCGGTCATGACGGTGAGGTGTTTCAGATCGATGGGGGGCAACTCAAAGGGAATCATCGCCCTATCGGAGTGCGAGGATGGTTGGATTATTGGGTGACCGGTATTGGGTGTTTTTGGAGAGGGCATGTGTACCTCAATCCTGGTTGTTTTTCGGGCGAATGCGTTCGGCGGGTGCGGTTATGATTTTCACCCCGCCTCGGGTAGTGTTTTCCAACTCGATACGAAAGTGTTCAAAGCATTCTTCTTCAATCTGCACCTCGAAATCAACGCCGGAATCGCCATAGCGCTCGCTTTGTTTTTCGGCTTTGAAGCGCTCCAATACATGATGTATGCCGCCGAGGGTGTCAAACCCGAATTGTATGATGATGTTGACCTTGGGTTTGATCTCTATCTTTTTGGACATCTGGAGGCAATGGGCCGCGGTTTGCAGATAGGCGCGCGTCAAACCGCCTGCTCCCAGTTTGATCCCTCCGAAGTACCTGGTGACCACCACGAGCACATGATCGAGATCTTGTCCCTCGATGGCCGAAAAGATGGGCCGACCGGCGGTGCCACCCGGCTCACCGTCGTCCGAAAATCGATATTGAGCACCTATTTTGTACGCCCAACAGTTGTGGGTGGCCGCGGCGTCTTTGATCTTCTCGATTTTGATGCGCGCCTCCCGGGATGAGTCCACCCGAACCGCGGTGGCGATAAATCGGCTTTTTTTTATGTGGTTTTCGTATCTGACGGGTTTATCCAGGGTCACCATGCTTCTTTTGTAGCCTAATGAATGGGGTTTGTCATCATTGTTTGTAATTTGATTGGCATATTTTATGCATGTTTTGGCGTTGCGTTTGTAAGTGGTAGGCGTTCACTCAGGGTTAGCGCTGAGGCATTCGATTTCTGCGGAACTCGCGGGCTTACAAGCAATCAAACCCAGATCGCTTGTAAGCCCTGCTCAAACAGGTCCTCGAAACCTCATGCCTCAGCGCTAACCCTGAGTGAACGCCTACTGTAAGTGTATACGTGTTTGCATTTATGGATGTGCGCCGGCCGGTTGGTGTGCATAGCCTTGGGTACGATGTATGCCATGGTAGTTGGTTGAAGTTGGTTTGTGTGCAGCGAATAAAAATCAATAGAAGTCATGCAATGAAAGGAGATTTCGGATGAAGTCGGGTGTATTGGTTGTGATGATCTGGATGTATGTCAATCCGGCATGGGCCCAGGATGATTCTCAAAGTGATTTTTCACATGTCGAGGTACGGATCGAGCCGGAGGAGAAAAAGTCCAACCCCATGTCTTTATCCCAAAAAAGAGGCAAAGAGCGCCGCAAGGCGGTATGTTTGGATCGCGAGCCGGATGTGCGGGATGTGGTGCGGGCAACTTGGCAGGAGGCAGGATTGCAACGATCGGATGATTTGTCGAGAGCCGGTAGGGTGCGAATTTCGGGGTGGTTTCCAAAAATAGCCGGTGGAGTTTCGCGGGATTTGGATAACGGACGGGACTATCGATATGAGCCGGGAAGCCCCCGTGTGGATCAACTGCATTTGGATAAGGGTTTTGATTGGGATGTGGGTTTGGCCTGGGATACGGCCGATATCGTATATCGAAGTGAGGAGTTACAGGTAGCTCGGGAGACCGCCCGTCGATCGAGAGAACGATTGGATATGGCTCATGAAGTGATACGCCTGTATTTTGCCCGCAAAAAGCTCATACAAACAGACCCTGATTTCGGGGAGGGAGATTTTTTTATTCGATTGGAGGAGATCACTGCGACTCTGGATACTTGGACCGGTGGACGGTACCGCAGGCATTGGTGTCGGTCGAAGGAGTTGATGCCATGAGACGGCTTGGTTTGCTCTGGATGGGTTTGTCGGTATGTGGATGCATGCAGATGGATGTTCCCGATTACGATATCGTGCCGCCCGTGGTGGTGTCGATTGCCCCAAATGGCGCCCAAGTGGATGTAGATGCAAAGATCTTGGTTACATTTTCTGAACCGGTCGATCCTGAAGTATTGGATGGATACTTGGTGGTGTTGGTCCCGGCTTCGGATGTTGATGGTGCATTTCTCACCGATATCGACAATCCACCTCTATCCAAAACCAGAGCCGATAAGGTCGTAGATTGTTTGTACGCCCTGGATGCCAGGGAAGCTTGGTTGGAGCTAGTGCCCATGCAGGCGATGGCGTTCGAGCAAGAGTATGCGGTAGTGGTCTCATCCGAGGTCCGGGATTTGTACGGAAATCCGTTGGTGGAAAGACTTGAAAAAGATGATATGGGCACATTGGTGGGCATACAGGATCATGTGGTGCATACCTTTACGACCAGTCAGGCAGTACCACAACCTACTCCCGAACCTACTCCCACTCCCGAACCTACTCCCACTCCCGAACCTACTCCCACTCCCGAACCTACTCCCACTCCCGAACCTACTCCCACTCCCGAACCGGTTGCCAAGGTAGTATTTTCAGAGATTCTTGCCAATCCCGAAGGTACCGAGAGTGAGGGCGAGTATGTTGAAATCGTCAATCTGGATGGAGCGCCGTTGGATTTGACCGGATACCGTTTGGATGATCAAGCCGGAGAAGGAGAGGGTGATCGGTTGGATGTATGTGATGGATCGCCTGCATCTGTCATTACGTCGGGAGCTGCGGCGCTTCTGGTCGGGCAGGCATTTGTTCCGCCGCCCGACATGCAACCAAATACCGTGTTGTTGTGTTCATCGCGTACGAGCCTTACTCCCTATGGTTTGAAAAATTCGGGAGGAGAAGTCTTGGTGCTCAAGGATATTTGGGATCGGGAGGTATGCCGGTACGGTGGATGGGTGGATCTGTCCGACCACGAGGGTTGCGCTGCCGAACGTTTGGATCTCGAAGCGCCGGACGCACCCGAAAACTGGCAGGTGCCCACCACCCAGCCATGCCGCACACCCGGTCGGCGTCCTTGACATCCCGGGTTGGCTTGGATAAAACTGCTTGGATTCATGGCGAAGATACAACACCCCAAAAAAGCGCATCTTGCACACGAAAGCCCGCGTGACCGGGGTCGCCTCATACTGCGTGTCGGCATGGCGACGTTGGGTGGGTTGGGGGTGGTGCTGTCTTTTCCGACCTTTGACCTGGCTCCATTGGCCTGGATAACCCTGATGCCGATTTTATGGTCTGCTTTTGAGATGAGAGGGTCGGCGCGGTTTTTCTTGGGCTGGTGGGCGGGTACGGTGATCAATTTAGGTGGTTTCTATTGGATTATTGGGACGTTAATGGATTTTGGACACATGTCCTGGTTGCCGGCATTTTTGCTTGCCCTGTTGTTGGTTGCATACCAAGGTTTGCACTATGCATTTTGGCTTTGGCTGGTTTTTTGGTTTCAAAAAACGGGTGCATCCGCGGTTTGGTGGGTGTCTCCGATAGTCTATGTTGCCTTGGAGTACCTGCATCCGGTGATTTTTCCTTGGTTCATTGCCAATTCGCAGTACAGTCTCATCCCCATCATCCAGTGTTGTGAGCTTGGTGGAGTGACCCTATTGAGTCTGATGGTGGTTTTGTCCAACAGCCTGCTGTTTGAGACGTGGATCCGTTTGAGACGGGGTTTCACTCGAGCTTGGCTTTGCTTGATTTGTGCGGGGCTTGTACCGGTTTCGGCCTGCCTGTTCGGTTGGATCCGTATGGATCAGATGGATGCGAAGATCGATCGGGCTTCCAAGTTGAACATAGGTTTGGTTGAAGCCGACGTAGGTATTTGGGAGAAAGAAGACCCCATTAAAATCAAAGACAATCTGGTTTTACATCAACGCATGTCGATCGATCTCGAGCAGCGCGGCGCCGAGCTGATTGTATGGCCCGAGACCGCCTACCATGCTTCCAGAACCTTGGTGCGTAGATCGGGTCAGGCCGGATTGGAGTGGCACCGACCCATTCCCAAGGATGTCGAGTTGATACCTCCGAGCGGCGTTCCTCCTCCCTTGCATGCCGCCGACGATATCAAAAACAATACCTCTTTGATGGATCGCTATGCTCCTCAGAGAGGTTTTTCAACGCCGCTGTTGTTCGGCGCCTTGACCTATCAGAAAAATCCCCAAAGCACTTCTCCCCGCCATCCGGGTATCGATCTTTTTAATACAGCCATTTTACTCGATGGAGCCGGACGGGTGTTGGGGTCTTATGATAAGGTATATCTGCTGATGTTCGGAGAGCACGTACCATGGGGTCATACCTATCCGATATTGTTCGAGTGGTTTCCCGAAGCGGGTGATCTGGCCGCGGGCGCGTCCGTAGAAGTAATCACCATGGATCGGTACCGTATCGGCGTGATGATTTGCTATGAAGATATTTTACCTGCGTTTACACGCAAAGTAGCGGACCAAAAACCACATATTCTTATCAACATCACCAACGATGCCTGGTTTGGAAAAACTTCCGAGCCGTATCTCCATTTGGCTCTGTCCGTATTTCGAGCGGTGGAAAACCGGGTCGGATTGGTGCGATCTACCAATACCGGTATTTCGGCTTTTGTGGATCCAAACGGAAGGATCCTCGAATCTACCGGATTACATCAAGCCGAGACCTTGCTGCGCTCCATGCCCATGCTGCAAAGTGATACCCTCTACCAGCGACTTGGGGATTGGCCTGCATACCTATGCATTTTGTTTACAGGTGGATGGTTTCTCGTGCTGTGGACAAGGAAAAAATTTGGATTCAAAACGACTTCTTCTACTAATACTTGATGGTTGCTCCCGCATAAATATATCTTCCAAATACATCGTAATAGGTCAAACCGCCTGCATCGTATGAGAGTGCCGGATGCTTCGGGGGCGGGGTGTCGAAGAGGTTGTTGATGCCGGCGTGAATCATCAGGCTTTGATCATCGCCCGGGAAATCCTCGAGATCACAACTTATATTGATATGATGAACCATGATCTCTGGTACGCTGAATGGGTCTCTGGATTCTTTTGAAAGCTCCAGATCCAGATCCTGGCGGCCGATATAGTGGCTTTGCCAATTGATGGACACCGGTTCAAAAAAGAGGGTCGCGCTCATTTTTGCTCTCAGCTTGGGGTTGCCGATCTCTCCGGCAGATGGATTTCTCCAATCGTCCGGGTTGTCGATCAGATCGTTGGGAGCCGTTTTGATATAGTAATCCCATTCCAACAAATAGGTAAAATAGGCGCTCAGATTCAGCCCGAAACGACGTCTCAAATCGAAAAGATCCCCCAGATCCAAGGAGTAGGACAGCTCGAGATCGACGCCTTCCAGCTCGACGCGGTCGGCATTGAGAAAATGGTCTCTGATCTCTGTGATCACGCCGCTTTTGTCTCGATCCACGCTTTTACAAAAATCATTGTCATCGACGCTCATGGTTCGATCGACGCAGTAGTTGACGGTTTGCTGGGCCCCGAAGGTCGCGATCCCATCATGCAGGACGATATTCCAATAATCGATCGCCACGACAAATGTGGGTAAAAACATCGGGGTCAATACCATACCCAAGGTCCACGTACGGGCTTTTTCTTCCGATAGATTTTCATTTCCTCGTAAAAAGACCGGCATGTTGGTGCTGCGTACGTAATCGATCGGTACGTCGAGATCGGCGCAGTTTTTTAGCCTGTCCGGATCATCGTTGATGTAGTTTTTATCACACGGATCGTTCACATTTTGGTACGCGCGTTGACCAATGAACAACTCGGCCAAGGCCGGAGCGCGCACCGCCTGGGCGTATATGGTGCGCAGCCGCACATCCGCGATGGGAGACCAGTCGCCGCCGATTTTCCAACTGTAATTCAGACCTCCGTAGGTGTGATCGGCAAAGCGGAATGCCGCTTCGAGGTTGACGCTTTGGGCGGCGGGCAGGTCCGCCAGCAATGGAACAAGTACTTCTGAAAAGCCTTCAAACATATTGATGGTTTTGTTGAAAGGTAGAAACAGATATCCAGCGTCGCCCATGGACTTTTCGTAGTTGGAGGAAGGGCTGTAGTCGACCCTTTCCTGGCGCCATTCCAGACCGGCCGCCAAACCGATCGGGCCGTAGGGCAGTGAAAACCAGCGGTTCGAGTCACCGCGCACCATGGTGTTTAAAATTTGTTGTTGGGCCCTGGTTTTTGTGCTGTGGTTGGAAGTGATAAAATCGACCGCTTCGGGGCTCATGGTAGATCCCGCTCCCAACACATTGGCAGGCACGCATCCGTTGCTCGGATCCCGACAAACGATCTCTTGCTCGGCGGGATCCCATACGGCGTCGATGGATTGCCGGTATCGATGTATCATCGGATCGTTCAAGTTTTGGTACACCGAGCTGATACCCCCCGCACTGTAATAGGTAATCCATTCCCAACTGTCGTCGATGTCCCATTGCAGATTGGTCATGGCGGACATGATTTGACGTTCCGATTGGGTAACCCGAGGACCGTACTCCCGATGGCTTCGGATAAAGGTAGTTTTTTGCCAGCCGAATGCATCCATGGCTTGTCCCAATTCGGGGGCATATTTGTTGATGTAGGGATTTTCCCGGTACAGTATGTCGTTTTCAATCGATCCGGCTGCAAAGGCGGGATCCAGGGTGGATCTGGATTCGGTCAAGGCATAGATCGCATCGATACCGATTCGGACTCGATCCGTCATGTCATGCTGGTAGCGGGCATTGATGTTGTATCTACGCAACGGATTGGCCAGCCTTCCCATTTCGGTCAGTTTTCCCACATCGGGTGAATCGGCGCTGACAAAGGCATTGTTGTAGATCGTTCCACCCGGATCAAATCTTCGAAATTCTTTGGTATGCGCGTCGAAGGTAAAGTACTCCGGCCCACTTGCGGTGGGCATCAATACTTTCGTGGCCCGCGGAAGGTAATCGATGGGCATGAGGTTTTTCTCCGAGCGAACCATGTCGGGGATGCCGTCGTTTGGTCCGGTGTCGGCGGGATTGTTGATATATGGATGCAGGCTGGATGAAAAGTCTCGGTCTTTTAACCATAATCCTTGAGATTCGTAGTAGCTCAAGTGAATCGATGCGCTTCCTCGATCTTCAAAAAGACTTTCGCCTGCGGAAAAACCGGCGGAAAACTCTTCGCCGTCGCCTTTATCCGATATGCCGCTTTGCAGGTATACGCGTTGGCCTTCAAAATGTTTTTTTGTAATGATGTTGATGACGCCTGCGACTGCATCCGATCCGTAGGCAGCCGAGGCCCCGCCGGTGATGATCTCGATGCGTTCGACCAAATGGGGCGGTACGTTGCTCCAGTCGAAAGCAAAGAAATTGGCGTCGTTTGGGGTAGCCACGGGTCGGCGTCCGTCTATGAGAACCAATGTGCGGATTGAGCCCAAATTACGCAGGTTTGTAAAGCTAAGACCGGTATTGCCGAAACTGGCGGTGGTGTTTTGTACGGACGTGCCCGAGGCGATCGACGGCAACTCGTTGAGCACATCCACCATGCTCATTTTGCCGGTTTTTGCAATGGCGTCTTCGTCCAAGATGGTGGTGGGAACCGGTGTGGTGATGTTGGATCGTTTGATGAGGGTTCCGGTGATCACGATTTCTTCGGCTTTTACTTCTTTTGGGGACTCTTGCCAATCGTCTTCATCGTCTTGGGCATTTACCGGGGTGAACGAGGCGAAGGCGAGCGTGAAGAATATCCAGATTGAGACAAACCCTAGTGCTCTCGGGCTGAACGCAGAAGGGTAGGGTATTCGATCTTTGGCTGAAATGGTTGGGTGGAGACGGGTACGCATGTTTTTCTCCTTGAAATCAAAAAGGAAAAGATTATAGGCAGATACATATAAGAACCCGAACCGGAAACCGCCGGTTGGGGTTGGATTGGCGCTCGTATCAAAACCTCTGTTTGGGAAACCACCGACTGAGCAAACCCAGCTTCGTGGTTGTGTTTGTGTTTTCGTTCTACCTATCGTTATACAAGCTTCGATATGGTTTCTTTGCCTGCCATATCAGCAAACTTTATACGAGTATTCCTATAGTTCATCTTTGTAAGATTCGCAATCTAATCTTATAAGATTTTTCACTTTGGTTGAAATTCATGGATAACTTGATGATTTGAAATTGGTTTCAACAGACTCCGATTTTTGGTTCCGGGTACATCGAAAGTTACTCAAACTCATGAAAATATTTCAAAAAAATGATATCTCGAGATTTCGTATCATAGAATCTAGATGAGCTCGAGTGAGCAGAAGAAATAGGTGGTTTCTGTCTTCGCCGTATCGGGTCCGTCAGAGCCGTGCACGGCGTTGTTTTGAATATTGGATCCGTAAAGCTTTCGGATGGTGCCTTCTTCGGCTTTGGCCGGATCGGTGGCGCCCATGATGGTTCGGTAGCGCTGGATGGCGTCTTCGGCCTCCAGAACCGATACCACTACCGGTCCGCTGGTCATGAATTCGACCAAGCTTGTGAAAAAAGGCCTTTCTCGGTGTACGGCATAAAATCCTTCGGCTTGTTTCTGGGTCAAGTGCATTCTGCGCAGTGCAACGATTTTCAAGCCGGCCTGCTCGATTTTGGCAAGAATCTGCCCGGTCAGTCCTTCTGAGACGGCATCTGGTTTGATGATGGATAGTGTGCGTTCCAACATGATGGTAATACTCCTTTTGCTGATAATGGGTTATTGGGTTTATGCTCAGATCGAAGGACCCCTGTTTTCGTCTTCTTTATCGATGGGGGATTCTTGATCCTCGAGAAGGGTTGGTTCCTCGGGTGATTCTTTCTGGGTTGACCGGCCGGGAGGTTGCGCGTTGGGGGGTTTTGAATCCGGGTTGTTCGAATCCCCCGGCAGGGATTGTGTGGCGGGCAAAATCGATGGATGCTTTTGTACCTCTACCTTCTCGAGTTCTTTAAAAGCCGCTTCAGCATTGGTGCGGACTTCTTCGACGGTTTTTTGCGGGACTTTCTTTTCTGTCAGGGTTTCAACAAATTTTTCCACCGGTTTGCTCGGATCGATGCATACCAGGGTAAAGCAACTGTTTTTCGGTCCCCGGGTTCCTTGTACATCCATCCATTGGGCCTGCACCTCGGAGCCCTGCACAACGGCTTGGCTGGCGCTTTCGGATCCTTGCACAAAGACGTCATGACTGAAATATCCTCTGGATCCATCTGAAATATCAATGGATATCGATCGAATGGTGACCGATATACTGTGAGCGAGGTGCGCTCTGGCGTTGTCATTGGCGTTTTGGATGCAGTCCTGTTGATAGAAGGTCGGGCCCGAAAATCCCGTAGCGCACAGCTCTCCCGCCCGCCGGGGGAGCCGATCCACCCAAGCGGGTGTCGGTCCGCCGCGCAGCATGATGATCCGCGGGCCGCAAACGCAGAAGAACAAAATGGAAATAACGACAAAACACCATGCAACCGGTTGCAGGCGCATACTACCCTCCTTGCGGTGAGGCGGTTTCATGTCGATTCCTTGGAGGCTTTTGCCTCGGATCTGCATTGTGGTTGGTTATATGCGTAGAGAAAGATGAATGCAATACTATTGTCCGCGTTTGGCTTCTTCCTTTTCCAGATCGTCAAAGGCTTTGGCGGCGTTGGCTCGCACGTAATCCCGCAGCTTGGCGTCCAACTCGCCTTTGTTGGCCAAAATGTCGGCCACCGCCGCCATATCCAGCACCGCCAGCGCGTACATGGATCCGTCTGCTGGATCTCTCCAGGCGTCGACGATCTGAGCGCCGTTGATGTCTCCGATAGAGACGGTTTTTTGTACCGAGAGCACATCGGCTTCGTAGCTTTCTTTGCTCATATCCCCGGCTGTTGTACTGCGGGCGTAATCCTTCATCATGTATGCGATGTAATTGTTGAAAATCTGTAAAATCTGACGGCGGGCTCGATTGTTGGCTCGATCACGTTGCAGGGCCGGATCCATCATCTTGGGTGCCGAGCCGACGCCGTAAAAAGCCTTGCCCCGGTCCCCGGTGAACGCGCCGCTGCCTTTGAGCACCCAGGCAGGCGCACCGCTTGCGGTGATATCATGCAAAGAGTCCCCACCGCAGGAGATGCCGAAGATCCCCAAACTGCAAATCAACCCGAAAACTGTCAGGACGAGTACGGATTTTTTCATTTTCGCTTCCTCCTTTAATAGTGTGGTTGAATCATGTTATTGGAACCCGATGTTACAAATTCGACCGGTATTTGATTTTGGTTACTTGCCTTCCATCTTGGGCGGCGATGACATCGAAATCGAGACTTCGATGACCGGATTCACCCATGAAGCTGCCGATGACGATCAAATCTACTCCGGTGGTGAACAATTCTGCAAGGGTTTTTTGTGATAGGCGTTTGCCCGACTCGAGAAGGAGTCGGTTGATTCGCCGGTCTTCAATCGGTCGCAGGTAGTTTGAAATCCGCATCTGCTGCATCAAATCCTCGCGAAACATTTCCAGCAGTTGGTGGTTTTCTTCGTCTAGGTCTTCAATGACTCCGATCGCCACATTGGGTACAAACGACTCACTGGATGCCCGATCACCTTCTTCGAAGGCCGAAATCTCGTCGAGTGTGCCGGCTGTGATGATGTCTCCATGGCTCTCTTTCAGGAAAATCCATCCGATATCTTCATCATCGCGCACCACTTTGAGTTTGAGCCCCGGCCAGAGTCTTCCGGAGGCTTTTAGCTTGATGATGCCGGCGTAGGCATTGACCTCTACGATTTCGGCCTCGGCGCCCGCCAAGAGGCGCTCTATGGCTTTGAGGGTTTCGGTGGATGCACGGCGCAATGCTTTGGAGTCAATCATCATGAGCTTCTCACTATCTCCCGCGGGTTTTCCCGTAGATCCCGTGTTGGTATGATCGATAATCAGTTTTACAATATCGTCGAGCGCCCGGTTGATCTTGGAAAGATTTCTCATCTTGTAGCTCTTGGCCCAAACAATCTTTGTGGTCTCCACATCTATCAAGTTGACACCGATTTCGGCCAGATTTGCATGGCACAAAACCTCGGTGGATAAAACCAGATCCGCCTGTAGAAACTGTCCGAGCATTTTTGCGTTGACAGGATCGGAAAGACCGGACATGGCCAGGTTGTGCTCATCAAGCAACTTTTGTAGTTGCCCGCGCGAGATGACGATAAATGCACCGGATTCGGCCAAACGGGTGCGTAGCGAGCGCTGAAGTGTTTGAGCATATCCTGCTGGTTGCCCGTGGCAGGTTTTGCCTTTCGACCATTGAGTTTTTGGATCGCCCACAACGATTTTGATCTTTTCCGGCTGTTGGGCAAGAGCAACCAGGCTGCACGCCAGGATGTAGATTGTCAACAACCAATTCGATTTTGCTTTCATGGTTTTTCGTCTCCCGTGCTCGAGTCGTGCGGATGGCGGGATTTATTCATCATCCGGTCCGACGTTTGGGATGGCTCAAGATTCATTTCGCGATGCATGTCCGGATCAAAGCGTTGTTTTTTTTCGAGAAAGTCGGATAGTGAGAGGACGGCTCGCGCATACACCCTGCCGTTTTGGATCCATATTTTTTCAATGGTTGCTCCATCTATCCGCGTGGTGTCATTTGATACATGGCCTTTTTTCTTGAGATATTCCACAATTTTTTGTACCGCCCGGTTACCTGCGGTTTGTCGGGACAGAGAAGAATCTCGGCTTTTGGGAGTCTGCCCGACGGCTTGTACCAGGATGTGTCGGCCGATGATTTTCTCTTGAACCGGATCTGCATCGAAAGCATCGGAGGCCGATAGGTCCTGGTTCGATGATTTTTCTTGTGGTTCGAGAAGCGGTGTGGCTTCCAAGGTGGTATCGTGAGGTGCAGGTGTTGACGAGCTCGACTGGTTGCATCCGTGTGCCGGTCCCCACAAAAGCAGCACGAGCAAATAGGACGCCCAGGTGGTGTTGTTGCCGAAAGTCGATATGGGGTTGGTTGGTTGCGTGGTCATTGCATCCCTTTGACATTCTAACCGGTGTCGAAAGCAAAACATATGGTTGCGACGACGACTAACCTGGGTTATCGGGGTGAAAGCTGAGCTCGTTCAACAAGGTGTTGTAGAGTCTTTCTGCCAGCTCGACATCCACAAACATGCGCACGGCAACCCGAAAATTTTCCACAAGCTGCCTCAGGCTTGCAGAGTCTGTCTTTGATTGATCCACCCTTACAAGCATCTTGCTCAAAAGCAAACGACTTGCCTGGTTGCCGAGCTCGTTCATCAGCACCCTTTTGAATTGCAGACGGATGTCGACCGGTTCAGCCATATCGCTACGGTTTTTGTATCAACTCGCCAGTTGCATAAAATGCAGTCATCCTGGATAGATTCTATCCAGGATCCAGTGT
Source organism: Myxococcota bacterium (assembly GCA_041560255.1). Lineage (GTDB taxonomy): Bacteria > Myxococcota > B64-G9 > B64-G9 > B64-G9 > JBFFBT01. The sequence continues at coordinate 16,387 of JBFFBT010000058.1, forward strand.
TAAAATTATAGATTCCGGCTTAAAGCATGCCAGAATGACATTGTTTCCAAAAGCCACAAAAAGTTAAATCCCGGCTCAATCACATATATGCACACATTTTGTTGTAGTCAGCTAATTTCGTGCGCTCTCAATACATCGTTATATGCAACGTTGGGGTCAATACTTTTTCTTTAAAGACCCAGTTGACTTCAGTTGCATCAATTATAGCTTCAATTCTTTAAATACTTGGCCTATCAATGCCTTAATGATCCAAAGAACCAGGGATACGAACAAGGCTCCCAATAAAAAGACCATCGCCATGACGATCAAACCAAAATCTCGGGGCAGACTTGGAAACAGTGGAGAGAGTAAATACCCCGCCGTAAATAATATGATAAATGCCGTCAGTACATTCACCACCCGTCCGATTTTTCCACCTCGGGTAATTCGTCTCAACTTCTGAGCCAACCACAATGAATACATCATGGTGATGATGGCAAAGGCTATCACGAGATAGTATACAAACGTCAGCATACGAATCTCCCTTTATGGGTTGCCTCGGCAGGGATGCTGACAATATGCCATAAACTGCGCGTCGAGACAAGGTTGCCGTTTGTTGATACCGGAAATTCGCTTGTTTGAGAATAACGCCGGTTACACTCTTGACCAGTACGCGGCAAAACACGTACAATAAAAGTTGTATGAGGTTTTCCGGATGAAAATTACAGGTGGTCATTTTTTGATTCTCGAGCGTCTCTAACAAGCGTACCACAAAGTACAACACGATGCACAACGATCGGTAGCTAAGCACAAATCACATTCGTTTGGAGTGAATGAAGGAGAACACACAGGATGCGTAAGATGGATTGTGTCTGACGGCCTGATTCGGGTCGATCTGTCATATGGGAGGTGTTGTGAATGAAATACTGTGCGTTGTTTGGCTTGCCCGTCGTTTGCGGGTTGGGGGTGTTGGTCGGCTATTTGACCTTTATGGATACGGATTATTTTTCAGGGTTTTTTTTGGTTGAAAGGTTTTTTTCGAGGTTGATAGCGATATCCGGAGGGGTGATAGCCGCCTCGGCCTTTGGGAAAGGAGAACCGGCGCGCCGAGCGTGGATATGTATTGCCATAAGCATGTTGGTTTTTATTGTCTTGGACGCGGTGCCCAGCATCGGCCTGCAGCCTGGGGAAACCTTCGCCTCGTCGAGCGTTGCCAGGGGATTGATAGGGTCGACATCCAATGTGCTTTATGTCATCGGAGTATGGTTGCTGGTGCGGACCTGGAGGTTGGTCGGCCTGGAGTTGCAAGGGAGCCGGAGTGCGAGATGGGCGGTGGTTGCGGTGGTAATCATTTTGATAGGACTCATTATCGGTCCGGCTGTTCGGGCGGATTTTGGCAACTTCGTGCATGGGGACTTCGAGGCGATTTTCGGAGTGATCGCCAACTTGGCTGACGGTCTTACGTTGGTATTGGTGGCTCCGCTTTTGTTGGCGGCGGTTTCTTTGCGAGGAGGATTGCTCAGTTGGCCCTATCTTTTTTTGACGGTTGGGCAGTTGTTTTGGTTATTGTTGGACGGATTGTTGTTTTCAGGCCCCGGCTTGGGTTTTTCGGATCTTACCATAAAGATCGGCGGCGAGGTCTTGCGTTGTCTGGCCTCGGCGTCTTTGCTCTCGGCTGGGCTTGCACAGCGTCTTGTGGTCAAACACGTGGATTCCAACCCGACTTCATTGAGGGTCATGGCGGACTTACATCAAAATCATGAGTTGATCGGTTAGGTCCATCTGGCTGACGGCGAACAGCATCAGGATCGGCGAAAGACCATCTTGAGTCGGGTGGCCAGCGAGCGAACCAGATTGATGAGCGGCCGGATTGGACACAAAGTGTTGCACCATGGTCGAGGTACAAATAAGGCGGTGATCATGACGAGCGCCAACAAGCAAAACTGAAACGCCGAGCCGATGAAATCAAAGAGGGTTCCAAAGATCTCATAGCTCGACAAACTCGGGTTGCGAAAGAACAAGCCAAGCGTCACGGCGCCCAAGGCAAGGCCTTTTTGAAGCCACTGCAAACTCCGGTGGGCTCGCTTGGGAATACGGAATTTGGCTCCTCCGACCAACCCCAGGCACTCTTGCATGGCTCCGAATGGACAAATCCAGGTGCAATACGGATTGCGACCGTTGATGAAAGCGACCAGAATAATGGCTCCTGCCAACAAATACCAATATAGGTGACTCTGCCAGGCGGGCCAGTATCCCATGAGGAGTCGGTTGATAAACACCAGATTCAAGGGACGGTTGAAGGCGAAGCCCAAGACCAACAAACCCAAAAGCAGTGATAGCCAGCGTATGCGGCGCGCCATGCGACTCGGGGTGTGCATCCCGGCAAAAGCGGCTGCAAACAGCGCCAACACAATGATTTCAGGTATGCCGATGTACAAGTGGGGTCTTTGGGATTGGGGTGCATCCCGTTTGAATACGGTAGCTGCGATCTTGCCGCCGGCTTTTTGCGCCGCGTCCAGAAAGGCAGTCGATGTCCGAGTAGCCCCGCTGACTGCATCGAAATTTTTTGAGACTGTGCCGGATTCTAAAATGTTTGAACCGACCAAGGTTTCAAACAAACCTTGGTCTTGGACCCGTTGGAAATACGATGGGGTTTCGTGCTGCTCAATGAAGAGGATCCGGGTGATGCGCCCGGTCGAGTCGGTTTGCAGTGCGACCTTTAAAGGTCCGGCATAACCGTCACTTGCCGCCCAGGCAGTGTATCTATGGCTTTCCTTTGGAGAGGTGGAGGTGTGGATCGAGTACACATCATTGCCGAGCGGCTTAAAACGATCGACTTGAGGAAAGGCTTGGCGTAAGAAATCTGTGTGGTTGGCACCTTCGCGAAGCGCTCCAACCGTCAAACCGATGGTAACGAAAACCAACATCACCAGGCCGAAGCCGATCTTGTTGATTCGCAGCAAAGTAAAACGGGCTATGAGCTTGCGGGCGCCCATACGGATTCTAGCGGCTGGAAGGCTTTCGGCCGGCGGCAATCAAACGCCAGAAACCCACGCCTAAAATGACTGCAACCACCACCAGAAGAAAAAAAATCCTCAGGGCCGCAAAGGATTCACCCTCACCCACCAGAGTCATGGGAAGCGCCAGAGTGAAATTTAGAAATCCATACCAAATCACCATAAGAGTCCATTTCCACCAGTTCATCCGAATGCCGAAGTCCTGCATCCATACGTGGGCGCTCAACAGGATCACGATGCTGAGGGCTCCCATCACAAACCAAATCCATGCGGTTGCGCTCATCGGTGATCTCCGTTTTGAGGGTTGTTTACCTTGACGTCGAACCAGTTTTCGATATCCAACCACTTGGGGGCGGGACGGTAACCCGCGAATCTCCCGTCGGGTGGGGGAAGATAGGCTTCGGCTCCCGGTGCGTCAAAGAAACTTTTCTGCATCCAGGTCATGGCATGATCGGCCAATCCGGTCGGATCATGCAGGCTCATCGAGCGCGCCATTCCGTGTACCCAATTGTTTTTTCTGCTGTAAGGGCATGTAGCGATGCACAAACGGCATCCCGTCGGGCCCATGGCGGTTGCCCAAAAGTTGAAACAGGTGGTTTGGTTGATTTCCCAGTGGCGGTATCCTCGGGTTTCCATACCCTGGTTGGTCTCGGCATGGCTGATCGAGCCGGACGGACATTGCTCCGCGCAAATCTTGCAGCGGTTGCAAAAATCCCGGACACCGAAATCAATCGGGCGATCGGTTTCCATCGGCAGGTTGGTGGTTACCACCGCGGCGCGGAAGTTTGCGCCGAGCTCCGGAGTGATGACGAAGCCGTGCCGTCCTTGTTCTCCGATCCCCGCATCGACCAGGATGGGAGGGATGATGAGATCATAGCTGGACGGCGGCATGTGTGCGCGGGCCGGATAACCCAGTTTTTTGATAAATACCGACAGTCTGGCAGCCGCAATCCGGCTGCGGGCATAGGCGTCATAGCTCGTGCCGTGAGCCGGGTTGGAAAGCATTTGATCCCATTCGTGGGGTACACCCAATGCGATCGCGTATTTCCAGTGAGGCGGCACCTCAAAGGGGCCGGGTTTTGCGCCTTGTACATCGACGTCATATACCCAGTCGGGATTGAGCTCGGCAATCCCCACCAGCGAAGCTCCATAAAGATGAGCCACCTGTTTGATGAGCTGGGCTGCGTGGCCTGGGCTTTTGGCCGTCAGCGGTTCTTTACGGATTCCCTCGTAATCGGACTCGGATGGCGGGCTGGACGGCTTAGGGGGATAGTGATAAAAAACGTCCGCCCAGCCTTCGCTCCAGGCGTTTGCAAGCTCGAAATAGCCTGCGTATTTGGATCGGTGGAGCTTGGATTGGGGATTCAGCTTGGTTTCTCTCTCGAGGTCGAGAGCCAAGAGATCGGGGTGCTTGTCATAAAAGCCTGCCAAGGGCTCACCGAGTTTTTTCAATCCGTCTTCGGGTTTCCAGGTTGGAGGTTGGTCGGCCTCACCGTGCAACGCCAGGTGCAGGCGGCGGGCTCGGCCGAAGATGTACTCGGTGTGTCTGGATGGTCTTCGCGTAGCTCCCACTCGGTGGTATGCCGGTCCGGTCATGAGATGCGATTTGCGATCGAAAAACTGGGTGTTGCCTTCGAAGCTTTCCCAACCCCCGTAGGAATGATGATTTTGGCCTGCATGTACAGCAACACCAGCAACCGCGCCGACTTGAATCGCCGCACCCGCCAAACCTCCGATTTTCAGCATATCCCGGCGCGAGATTTCCCTGCGGGGTCGATCAGGCATGAGCTCCTCCTTGTATGAAAAACGATGCGATACAGACGCGGCATGGATGCTTATCCCTCGAAGTTGGTTTTCTTGATGCCGAGTTTCTTGATGCGTGAGGCCAGGGTGGTCGGCTTCATGTGTATCAGGGCGGCGGCTCCGTTTGGGCCGTAGAGCCTTCCCTGGGTCTTTCGCAACGCGGTCAGAATGTTTTCTCGTTCCAGCAGCATGAGTTCTGATTTGGTTTTGACGTCCAAGCTGCTCTTTGGATGTTTGTTCTTTTTAATCTCGGTATGCTTGTGTGGGTGGGGGTTTCCGAGATCGATATTGAACATCTCGAAACGAGAGGTTATCACCGCCCGTTCCATGGCGTTTTGAAGCTCTCTTGCGTTACCCGGCCATTCGTATTGCATGAGTTTTTGGATATCGATGCTGCGAAGCGCCGGCGCCGGAGTGTTGAGTTTGACGGAGGCCAGGCGAATAAAGTGATTGGCGAGCAGTGGGATATCTTCTTTTCGTTTCCGTAACGGAGCTATTTCGATGGGGAAAACATTAATCCGGTAAAAGAGATCCTCGCGGAAGCGTCCCTGTGTGATCTGCGTTTGCAGGTCACGGTTGGAGGCTGCGATGATACGCACATCCACCTGGCGGGTAACTTCGTCTCCAACCCGTTCGAATTGTCCCTCCTGCAATACCCGCAGCAGCCGGTTTTGCAGATCGAGGGGAATATCACCGACCTCATCGAGAAACAGCGTGCCTCCATGAGCCAACTCGAATCTGCCGGATCTTGCTTTTACCGCGCCGGTAAATGCGCCTTTGACGTGTCCAAAAAACTCACTCTCATATAGATTTCGAGGTATGGCGGCGCAGTTGACCCGGATGAGAGGTCGGTCATGACGCCGGCTGCGCTTGTGGATTTCGCGGGCGGCCAGCTCTTTACCGGTGCCCGATTCTCCCAGGATGAGCACGCTGGCATTGGTGGGCGCCACCATGTCGATTTGTTTTCGAAGCTCGCTCAGCGCAGCACTCTGACCGATGATTTCGTGAAACTCTCGAGCCTCCAATACTTCTGCGCGCAGGTAGGCGTTTTCCATCTCGAGCTGCCGGCGGAGTCGATCAATCTCGGCAAATGCATTGGCGTTGGCGATAGCCGAAGCGGCCTGGTCGGCGACCAGGCGTACCCATTTGTTGCCCCGATGCTCTTCGGGCAGGCGGGTGCGGACAAAAACCGCCAGGACCCCCAATATCTCTCCCCGGTATACCAACGCGTGGTTAAAAAACCCCTTGATTTGTTCTTGTTTGATCCAGTGAGGATCGAGCCACTGATGCATCCCGTCGTCATCGTCCACGATTTCCAGAGACTCGCCGGTTGCGGCGGTGCGACCGATTTTGCCCCGAGCCATGGGCAGCCGCGAATATTTGCCGTTGATCCCGGTCCAAGTTTTGGCGGCATCCACAATCGATCGACCGGCGCTGGCCGCCAAGTGCAGGCAGGCGGTGGATTTTGAGCATTCGATCGCATTGATACACTTGATGCAGTTGTCGGGAGGTCTGATGAGCCAGATACGGGCCAAGGCCATGTGGGGTCTTTGTGCAAACCGGCGTACGATGAGTTGCAACAAAGCCTCCAAAGAACGCTCCTGGGACATCTCGATCAAAAGATCTTTGAGCGATTCGAACTCGGGCTCGTAATGTTCGGGCAAGGGATCCATGTAGGCACTCTATACACGAATCATCGTTTGATTGTCACGAAAAAACATGAAATCACGAATAATCGTGATTATGCGCCGGGCCGATTTGTTTTATAATGCCTTGAATTGATTGAAAATACCTCACGAGAAACTTGTTGGCACATTTGATGCTTTCATGACAGTTCGGTCGTGTTTTGTAGGCGTTCTCCCTAGGGTAGCGCCGACGCATTCGATTTCTGCGGAACTCGCGGGTTTACAAGCAATCAAACCCTGATTGCTTGTAAATCCAGCTCAGACATGTCCTCGAAACCTCATGC
>JBFFBT010000059.1:0-23028 GCA_041560255.1 Myxococcota bacterium
CATCGGCACCATGCCGCGAGCCGCCATGAGTCGCAGCGGAGGCGGTGATTTTGGATTGACATGTTTTACAAGCTGTTCTGAAAGACTTTCGAGCGGAATAGGACAATTGGACATGAAATACCCCGTGTTTTATTCTTCTTCCTCCTGATCGACCTTATGTTGCGAAATGATCTTTTCCGTCAAGTGGTTGGGGACTTCCTGGTAATGGGAGAACTGCATGGTAAAGCTACCTCGTCCACCCGTGCGTGAGTCGAGGTCGGGCGAGTAATTCAAGATCTCCGCCAGTGGAACCTGGGCTTTTACAATGCTTCGCTTGCCTTTGTTTTCCATCCCTTGAATGCGACCGCGGCGGCTGTTGAGATCTCCGATGATATCACCCATGTTGGATTCCGGTACCACGACCTCCATATCATAAATCGGCTCCAACATCACGGGTCCGGCCTTTTGCATGGCGGCCTTAAAGCCGATGCTGGCGGCCCGTTTGAAGGCTGCCTCGGAGGAATCCACATCATGGTATGAACCATCATACAGGGCGACCTTGATATCCACTACGGGAAATCCCGCCAAAATTCCTTTTCGCAATGTCTCGATGACGCCCTTTTCGACGGCGGGAATATACTGTCCCGGCACCACGCCGCCTTTGATGCGATCCTCGAATTCGAACTGTCCACCCCGCGTCAAAGGAGACAGCTCCAGCCATACGTCGCCAAACTGTCCTCGGCCGCCGGTTTGCCTTTTATGCCTGCCTTGGGATTGGGACGTTTTGGTGATGGTTTCGCGGTAGGGCACTTTGGGGGTCTCCAGGGTGACGTCCACGCCGAAACGACGCTTCATTTTTCCGATGGATATCTCGACATGGGGTGCACCCATGCCGGAAAGCAAAAAGTCTTTTGTATCTTCATGCCGGCTCAGCCTGAGGGTGGGATCTTCGGACAGGATTCGGACCAGACATGTCCCCAGCTTGTCTTCATCCCCCTTGGATGCCGGTTTGATGGCATACGAGATAGCCGGCGGAGGCGGCTCGAGGAAAGGAAACTTTACAGGACTTTTTTTGTCGCACAGGGTATGCCCGGTGGCCGTACCTTTTAGTTTGAGCACCCCTCCGATGTCACCCGCGCCGGCCGAGCTGATTTGCTCATATTTTTTACCACATACCGAAAGAAGCGTGCCCACACGCTCTTCGGAGTCGATGTTGGGATTATAGATGGAGCTGTCGGAAGAAAGATCTCCCGATAATACCCTGAAAATCGACAAAGTGCCGCCTTGAGCTTCAACTGTTTTGAATACAAAGGCCAGTAAAGGTTCCTCTTCGGTTCGGGCGCGTTCTTGTCGGCCCTCCGGCAATACATCGACCGCCACGGGGGGCAGCAGATTGGGAGGAGGCAGGTGATCCGAGACAAAATCCATCAAGGAATGAATGCCCATATTATGGCTGGCGCTGCCGTAAAAAACCGGGCACAACGTCCCATGAAGAATGGCTTTGGAAAAACCTTCTGCGGCTTCTTCTTCGCTGAGCTCTCCTTGCTCGAGATATTTCTCCAAGAGCTGATCGTTGCTTTCGGCGATTTTTTCCATCAGCGCTTCTTTGGCATTCTTCAGCTTGTCTTTGTATTCGTCCGGCACCGCAGCGACCTGAAATGATCCCGAGCCTCCCTTTTCAAATAGATACGCTTTTTCCGAAAATACATCCACGATGCCTTTAAACTCGGATTCCTTGCCGATCGGCAGTTGAACCGGGATGGCGTCTGTAGACAGCATGGATTGGATCTCGCCCAGGGTTTTTTCCGGATCGGCACGCTCGCGCTCCATTTTATTGATGAACAAGATCCGGGGGATGTTGAGCTCCTTGGCGCGTTCCCAGGTTCTTTCGGTTTGCACTTCTACACCGTCTGGTGCGCTGACGACCAAGATGGCGGCGTCGGCAGCACTCATACTGAAACACGTGTCATATATGAAATTCCCGTCACCCGGGGTGTCGATGATATTGATCTTTTTCTTTTTCCACTCGGTAAATCCAAGAGCCGTACTGATGGTCATACTGCGTGACATCTCCTCCGGATCAAAATCGAAGGTGGAGGTATGGTTGTCAACACTACCCAGTCGGGTCGTGGTTTTTCCATTGAACAGAAAACCTTCAGCTAAAGAGGTTTTACCGGCTCCTTTGTGGCCCACCAGGGCTACGTTGCGTATGTCCTTGGCCTGGTATTTTTTCATCCTTGCCCTCCAGATCCTTTTCTCATGGTTAGATCGGCTCAAAGCCCTAAAGAACATAATTTTTATTTCATTGCAACTATCTCTGTCAAGAGTGCATGCCATTGGACATGTAAAAGATACCCATGCCGATGTTTCTACTGGGAAAAGGGCTGAAAAAACGGTAGGTCGAAGTCAGGTTTGGTTGCGCTCGTAAATTATCTGCAGGCCCTTCAATGTGAGCATGTTGTCGACTTCCTGTATGTATTTTGAAGCCGAAGCGATGAGCTTGCCCAGCCCGCCGGTGGCGATAATTCTGATTTCACCTTTCATTTCGGCCACCATACGTTCGATGATGCCGTCAACCAAAGATACATAACCGTAATAAAGACCGGATTGAATGCTTTGAACCGTGTTTCTTCCAATCACCGAGTCGGGTTTGGCGATATTGACCCTGGGTAGTTTGGATGCTTCTCTGAAAAGCGCTTCCATCGAAATATTGATCCCGGGGGCAATCGAACCTCCCAGATAGGTTCCTCCCGGGCCCACGGCGTCGAATGTCGTGGCGGTTCCGAAGTCTGCAATGATGATGGATCCGGGATATTGGTGGGATGCAGCCACCGCGTTGACAATGCGATCCGCGCCGACTTCTTTGGGATTATCGTACAGAATTCGGATGCCGGTTTTTATACCCGGACCGACCACCAAGGGGCTGATATGGAAATAGTCTTCCAACATATGAACGATAACCCATTCCACCGGTGGTACGACGCAGGCCAAAATGGCGGCATCGATATCGCTGAAACGCAATCCGGCCAAAGCCAACAGCTCCCGCATGAGAATGCCATACTCGTCGGCGCTTCTGGTTTTAATGGTGCCGACACGCCAATGACGCACCAAACGCTCAGAGTCGAAAACCCCTAGGACAATGTTGGTGTTGCCTACATCGACAGTCAAAAGCATGATCCCATACCTCCTTTGTACATGCCTGGATCACAATTTTGTAATTTTGTTTTTGTGTGATATAACCATTTGTATTTCATGAGAATTTATCTCGATCTCTTGCGTATGGCGTACATGTAAAACCGAGGCTGATCATATATCATATCACCCTTGTCCAAAATAGGTAACCATTCAGGGGTTGTTTCAAAAACCCCTGGGCGCGGTCCAAAAAAGATTTGCAGAATGATGGAAGACATCCTCAACCCCCCGGATCGCAGGTTGAAACGTAGGAGTGATATCATATTTCTGGTTGGGGGCGTTTGAAATGAATCGTCTGGGTCGGAAATGCGAATTCGAGTCCCAATTTTTCGATGTTCTTCATGATGATGAGATTGACTTCTTGTCTGACGCGCAAGTGTTCTGCCCAAGCTTTGCTCTTGGTAAAATAATAGACGAAGATATCCAGACTGTAGGCGGAAAAATTGGTGAAATTGACCAACCAAAAATCCTGATCCACACCGGGATGTTCTTTGAGAATTTCGCGGATTACCGAGACGGCCTTCTCGATTTGTTCGGCTTTGGTGCCATATGTCAGCCCGACTACGAAATTCACCCGCCGAATGGGTCGCGCGTCCATGTTTTCGATGATTTCACTCGTAAGTTTGCTGTTGGGTATGGTAATCAATGTTTTTTCGAACGTACGCACGCGGGTCGAGCGAAAACCAACATCCTCGACGACTCCCTCGGCCCCGGCTGTCTTGATCCAATCGCCGATCTGAAAAGGTCGATCTGCGAAAATTGTAATCGAACCGAACATATTGGCCAAGGAATCTTTGGCCGCCAATGCAAACGCCAGACCTCCGAGACCCAGGCCGGCCACTAAGGAGCTGACCGAGTAACCGAGATTTTGTATGATCATGATCGCCGCGAATGTGATGATCAAGGCCCTAATGCTGCGCCGGATGATCGGTACGAGTTGATCGTCCAGCTTGGTTTCGGTTTTTCCCGTCAATCGCTTCAGGTAGAAGTCCAGGATGTCGACCGCGCAATATAGAAACCACGCGATGTCCGCAGTCAAAAGGCTTGTGAAAAGTGCAGCTATGAACTTGGGAATATCGAGGGGTTGCTGCGGAAGGTTCAAAATTTCCAGAGCCAGGTAAAATCCGATCAAATACACCAGAAAGAAAATGGGTTTACGGGCGGTTTTCAATAACTGATCGTCGGATTGGGTTGCAGTACGTTGGGTTAATCTGGATAGAAAAATGTCTAGAAAATAGCGTACCAGCAAGCGCGCGATGAAGGTGGTTGTAATGACCAGACAAAAACCGGCAATCTGCCATATGGTATTGCCGAGCAGGTCGCGTAATGAAGAGTCCAGCTGTTCCAGCATTCCAGGCTCCTTCCTCTTTTGGCTCTAAAAGTAATACATAAAACTTTGGATTGGATCAATTCTTGCTGTCTCCCGGATCTTTGTGAGATACTTATGGGTATCTGGTCTAAAAATCATTTTTTATTTGATATTTCAAGGAGGTGTGTTGGTTATTCCGAGCAAAACCAAGTTGCTGTTGGCGGACGACGATGCACAAATAAGGGATTTTTTGCACAAACTTTTGGTTCGGGCCGGCTATGACGTCATTCAGGCCGAGGATGGAAAAGATGCCTTGGCGAAAGTGCGTGATCTCGATCCTGATTTGGTTTTGCTTGATGTCATGATGCCCAGGTTGGACGGGCTCGAAGTCTGTCGCATTCTAAAATCACGCAAAGATGCCGTGTTTTTGCCGGTGATTCTGCTGACGGCCAAAGGCGATATGGAAAGCCGGGTGGAAGGGCTCAAGTTGGGGGCGGATGATTACATCAACAAACCGGCCGATCCGCAGGAATTGCTCGATCGCATTGAAGTATTATTGCGGATCAAAGCGTTGCAAGACAAGCTGAGCACTTCTTTTGAGCGGGATCTGGAGGAGAAAAACAAAGATCGGTTGACCGGTTTGTACAACTCAAGCTATCTCGATTCGAGGATTCGGGATGAATTTCAACGCGCCGCGAGATACTCCGAGCCCATATCATGCATCTACATCAACCTGGATGGATATCACAGTGTATTGTTGGAAAAGGGTCGGGATACAGCCGATAAAGTCGTCAAACAAGCCGCACAGATCATCCAAGACAGCACGCGGGAATTTGATGTTCTGATTCGAACCATAGAAAATCAGTTTGTTATCGTATTGCCTCGAACTCATATTACCGGATCGCTGGCGGTTGCGACCAGAGTATGGCAAAAGGCCCGGCAAGATCTCAAACCTGTCCAAGAGATACAATTGGGTTTGAGCATGGGGGTCTCGTTTTATCCCAACAAGGATGTCAATTCAGAAGACAAGCTGCTTGATCAGGCCAGACAGGCATTGGAAAAAGCCATGGGATCCGGCCAGAATCAAATTTGTTTCTTCCAACACATGGCCTATCTGTATCAACCGGATATGAGTTAGTTGCCGTCTAGAACCTATGTTTTGTTATGGAGGCCGGCAATCGTGTTTGAGAAATGCATCATCCGATTGCAACCCTTGAGGTTTCATACAATCGGGTATTTAGACGGCATCGGGATGGATTGTGCTGAGCAGAGCTGGTTTTGTGATAATAACAAATTTAATCAATGAGGTTCCTCTTGATGGAGTTGGGGGTTGCGTTGGCGGTTTAGGTTTTTTTGCGCCGATTCTTCAATCGGTGGGCGATGGTTCTCTCATACCCGCTGTTGGATGGCTGGTAGTAGACGCGATCTTTAAGCTCGTCCGGAAGGTAGTCTTCTTCTACATAATGGTTTTCGAAGTTGTGAGGGTACTTGTATCCCTTTGCGTACCCCAACTTCTTCATCAGGGTTGTGGGTGCGTTGCGAAGATGCATCGGAACAGGTAGGGCGCCCATTTCCCGGATATCTTTGCGCGCCAAGGTATAGGTCGTAAGTGCCGTATTGCTTTTGGGTGCGGTGGCGAGATAGATGGCGGTTTGACTCAAGCATAATGCCGATTCGGGTAAGCCGACCAGCTCATGAGCCGATAGCGCCGCGGTTGCCAACTGCAACGCGTGCGGATCGGCGTTACCGATGTCTTCGGAAGCGAAAATGATCATGCGCCGAAGTATGAATCGAGGATCTTCCCCGGCTTCCAGCATTCTGGTCATCCAATATACAGCCGCATCGGGGTCCGAGCCGCGCAGGCTTTTGATGAAAGCCGAGACAACATTGTAGTGTTGTTCGCCGGTTCGGTCGTAAAGAAGCGTGCGGTGTTGTATGGTTTCTTCGATGACATGCAACGAAATCGTGCGCTGATTTCCCGGGATGGATTTGAGGTAGTCCGCAGCCGCTTCGAGAATGTTCAAAGCCCTGCGGGCATCTCCCTCCGCGGCCCTGGATAATGCATTCAAAGCGTTTTGCTCGACTGAAAATCCCTGGCCGCCGAGCCCTCTTTGGTTGTCTATGAGCGCACGCTGTACAATCGTGGCGATGTGTTCTTCGGCCAGAGGTTTGAGAACAAAAACTTTGCTTCTCGACAACAGCGCCGGGATGACCTCGAAAGAAGGATTTTCTGTTGTCGCGCCGATTAAAATGACGGTGGCACGTTCAACGTGGGGCAACAAGGCGTCCTGTTGGGCCTTGTTCATCCTGTGGATCTCATCGATGAAAAGAATGGTGCGTCGGCGTTGCTTTTGCAATCTGATTTCAGCATCTTGGATGATTTCGCGCACTTGTTTTACGCCCCCCAAAACCGCCGAAAAAGGCGCGAACGCCGCTTGGCTTTCTTGTGCAATGATGGTGGCCAGAGCGGTTTTTCCGCAACCCGGTGGGCCCCAAAAGATCATGGATGAGAGGCTGTCGGTTTGAATGATTCGGGACAACCAGCGACCCTCTGCCAGGATGTCCTCTTGTCCTACGAACTCATCCAGCGACCTGGGACGCATGCGTTCTGCCAGTGGATTGTGGGCTCGAACAGTGTTTTTGGGATCTTGGAAAAGCTCTCTTGTGCTCATGCATCGATACTACGAAAGGCGGCCGACCAAAACAACTATGATTTTTGATGCTGAGCGGCCGTGAGCGGCGAGGACCAGCCGGGTTGCTTTGGTCCTGGATCCCAAGCTTTGATTATGGTAGAGGAAAAACGAGTGGAGGTTGATCGAGGATGATCCAGATCGGTATCTTGAAATATAGGCTGGATTCCGTGCTCGTGTTCAAGCCTGTCAGGGAGAGGTGAGGTATGCCTAAGGTGGGGTTTTTTTGTAAAGCGGCACATCCCGAAGTGGGTGATATCGCACGCCGGTTGGGCACAATCGCTCGAAGCGCCGGTTGGAGTGTATTGGTCGAAGAGTCTTTGGCGGGCACAATAGACCAAGCGCAGGTATCACCCTCCAAAGAAGTGGCCGAACGCTCTGATTTGGTTGTGGTTTTGGGTGGCGATGGGACCATGATCCGTGTCATTCATACGTTGGACGATCGTCAGGTTCCGGTGTTCGGGGTCAATTTGGGTTTTTTGGGCTATCTTACAAACTTCACAGTAGATGAGGCCGAAGATCATTTTCAGGCAGTCATGGCAGGGGATTTCGAGACAGAAAAAAGAACCAGACTGTTGGCGCGCCTGCAACAAAAAGGCCGAGAGCCGCTCGTTGTGAAAGTGATTAATGACGTGGTCATCAATGTAAGTGGAATCAGTCGAATCATTGAAATCCATACAGAAATCGATGAGACCTATCTTACCACTTTTCGGGCTGACGGCTTGATCGTCAGCACCCCGACAGGTTCGACGGCCTATTCGCTTTCTGCCGGCGGCCCTATTGTGGTGCCATGGACCCAGGCGGTGATCATAACACCCATCTGCCCGCATACCCTGACCATGCGGCCGTTGGTCTTGCAGGAAGACTCGGTTGTCAAGCTGAAGGTAAAGGCAACCCAGGATGTGGTGATGGCGACGTTTGATGGGCAGCAGGCCGCCCCCATGGATGCCGGCGCAACCCTGAGTATCCAGCGATCGGGTGGTAGAGTGCTTTTGGTGAAACCTCCCAGGGATTATTTCCAGATACTGCGCGCGAAGCTCAAATGGGGCCAGATGGGCGTAGATCATGATTGAACGTTTGATCATCCGGGATTTTGCCATCATTGATGAGCTCGAAATCGAGTTTCGAAACGGATTGACCGTGCTGACCGGAGAGACCGGCGCCGGCAAGTCCATTTTGGTGCAAGCCCTACATTTGTTGCTGGGAGGCAGATCTTCCCAGGACATGATCCGTACGGATCAGGATGCCGCCGAAGTCGAGGCCGATCTCAGATTAGGGCCGGATTCGCCCCTCAAGGCCCGGCTGGACGAATTGGATCTTTGGGATGATGAGAGCCTGGGAATACGGCGCATCATTTCGAGAAGTGGTCGAAATCGAGCTTATATCAACGGTAGATCGGTTCCGGTGGCGACCCTGGCGACCCTGGCATCCGGTTTGGTGGATATATCCGGACAGCACGAGCACATCGAGCTTGCCGATGAGAGGAACCATCGTCGGATCTTGGATGACTATGGTGACCTAGGATCATTTTGCCGAAAGCTCAAGGATGCGTTCGATGCCTATCGATCTCTACAGAGGCAACTTGCTGAGTTGCTCCAGAGGCAAAACCAACGACAGGAACGTAAGGACTACCTGGAGTTTGCGCTGTCCAGAATCGATCAACTGGATCCGAAGCCCGACGAGCTCGAGACATTACAGCAAGACCTGGTGCGTATACGCGGGGCCGATCGGTTGGAAGCCGGATTACGAAAGATCGTTGAAACCATCTACGAGCGGGAGGGATCGGCTCTGGATCTTATGAGCTTGTCTTTGGCTGAGTTGAACTCTTTGACCAAAATCGATTCTGGCCTGAGTGGACATCATGATCAACTTCACAGCGTCATTGGTCAAATCGAGGAACTGGCGAGAGATCTACAGTCCGAGCACGAGAAAATCGAGATCGATCCGGCCCGTCTGGAGCACATGGAGGAGCGCGCCGCGGCGCTCAAGGGATTGGTCAGGGCGTACGGTCGAGATCTGCGGGAAGTGATTGATAAGCGTGAACAAATGAAACGCGAGTTGTTGGAGCTGGAACACCTGTCCGACACGAGACATGAGCTTGAGAAACGTGCCGAGAGTGCTTTGGAAATCGCTTTAAGCGCTGCAAACGACTTGTCGTTGCGGCGCAAACAAGCGGCCCAGGCCTTTACTCACGAATTAAGTGAGCAACTTCGTTCGCTTGCCATGGCAGGTGCGTGCCTGGAGGTCAATGTGCAGCGCGCCGGGGATGACGAGCTGGATGAGCATGGATTGGATAAAGTACGCTTTCTTCTGTCGGCAAATCCGGGAGAAGAGTTGCGGCCATTGTCCAGGGTAGCATCCGGTGGCGAGCTGTCGCGGGTGTTTTTGGCGCTCAAGAGGGTTTTGCTCACTGTAGATCGAGTACCGACCCACGTTTTCGATGAGGTTGATTCTGGAGTAGGAGGAGAAGTCGCCAAGATCATTGGTGAGAAACTTTCCCATCTCAGTGCAAGACACCAGGTGATATGCATAACCCACCTGTCGCAGATTGCAGCGTTTGCCGATCACCATTTCGTGGTTGTAAAAAAAATTGCACACGGCCGAACGGTGACCCAAATCCGAGAATTGACGGAAAATGAACGCGTCGAAGAGTTGGCTCGCATGGTGGGAGGCCAGGCAGCCGGTGAAAAAGCCCGCGGCTATGCCCAGGAGCTTCTGAGTCACCTTAAATCAAAACGTATCCGGTAAAGACGTTTTTCATCGGAGTAGGCTTTCTACCCTTTGACAATCGTGGGCTGTATTGAGATGATTTCCTTTTCTCCAAAGTGAAACGTATGGTTGCAAGAGACACGAAATAATGATGTACATCTTTGCTTTCGAAAATTACATATGATATTTTGAATGAGTATGCGAAGCCGCCCCAGAAAAAGGCACAAGAGACCCAAGTCTCATCATCATGTGATACCCCCTCAAATGCGGGCCAGAGCGCAGACCCATGTGGGTCTCAAGCGCGAAATCAACGAGGACAAGTGTTTTTCTGACACCAGTCTTGGTCTGTTTATCGTAGCGGATGGTATGGGTGGACACGCAGGCGGCGATACGGCTTCGCGTATGGTGGTCGAGATAGTTCGTGACAAGGTCCGGAATCTGTATCTCGGGGATCCTTCCAATCCCGACAGACACATGGATGATCAGGAGGTGTTGGCTTTTCTGTCTCAATCCATTCGGGATGCCTCGGCAGCGATTTACCAAGCCTCGCAAACGGATTCGCAATTGACCGGTATGGGCACGACGGTGACATTGATGTTGGTTCGGGGTGAACGGGTATATGTCGCCCATGTTGGTGACAGCCGGTTGTACCGGCTGCGCCAAAACAAATTGGAGCAGTTGACGGATGATCATTCGCTGGTGGCCGAGCAAATCAAAGCAGGTTTTCTCACGCAGGAAGAGGCCCGTTTTAGTCGATTTCGCAACATCATAACCCGCTCGGTAGGATTCGAAAGCGAAGTCAAGGTGGATACGTTCCTCTTGACCATACAACCTCAAGATTTCTTTTTGTTATGTTCCGACGGGCTCAATGGTATGGTTCGGGACGAGGTCATCTACCAGGCCATGATCGGCCATCGATTTGAGCAAGTCGCCAACCGTCTGATAGAAAAGGCAAACCGCGCTGGAGGAGAAGACAATATCACCGTTGTTGTGGTACAATATAATCAAAATGGGGAACTTTATCCTCGCAAGCACAGAATCAGGACAAAAAAACGCAAACAAATTAGGAAGGTAAGAAAAAAAAGCTGACAAACCATCAAGTTGATTGAAATAAAATTTATTGACACCGATATAAACCATATTGCACAATCTTGAGGTTTTTGCGGGTAGTAAATTCGAAGAGGAGGGAGTTGCCTGTTAGAAAAATCGAAATATCATCGGCGTAAAACGACCCAGCGTTTTACCATCATGGTAGTGCCGGATCGATCCTCCAGCGTAAGGCGGTTTCGGGTCTCGAGAAAAGCCTTGTATTTTGGTTTGGGTTCAATCGGGTTGGTTTTTCTGTTTCTCATAGGCGGGATTGTACACTATGGCATGTTTGTGGGTAAAGTTCAAGAAAATCGAGATCTTAGGGGAGAGAATCTGGAGCTGAGAAATCAGCTTGTGGATCTACATCAAAAGGTTTCGAGCATCCAAGCGGTTTTGGATCGGGTGGAGCGTTTTGATGCCAAGCTACGCGCCATCACACAGCTGCATGATCCGAAAAGACACCTTGCAATGGGTGCGTACAGCGCGACCAATCCTTCGGATCAGTTTGCGGAAGGGCTGGAGGGGGTCGATCCTCTGGTCAGAGCCATCGCCGACAATCCACACATGGCCATCAGTTTGATAGGCCAGAATCTCGAGGAGTTGGCTTCGGAAGCAGAAAAGCGAGAAGGCAGCATACGTCAATTGGAAACGTATCTGAGAGGACAGAAGGTCCGTTTGGCGTCCACTCCCTCTATTTGGCCTGCTCACGGTTGGGTTACCTCTGGGTTTGGGATCAGAGTCGATCCATATACGGGCAAACGCGCCATGCACCGGGGGCTCGATGTGGCCAATCAAATCGGCGTGCCGGTTATTGCATCGGCTCGGGGAGTGGTGACGTTTCGTGGCGTTGATGGTGGATTCGGCAAGGTTTTGGTCGTCGATCACGGATACGGAATCCGCACACGTTACGGTCATCTCGATGAGTTCAAAGTACAACTGGGTGAGCACGTTGAGCGTGGGAGTGAAATCGGAACGATAGGCAACAGCGGTCGTAGCACGGGACCTCATTTGCATTATGAGGTCGAAGTCAACGGTATATGTGAAAATCCCAAGAATTTCATCTTGGAAGAATAGTTTTCTTTCATTTCCAATCATAAAACTCCACCCTGATCGAAGACAGATTCGCAGAAAGACGAAAGAGGTTTTCGCTCGCTTGTTTATCTGCAGCTCCTGGTTTTTACTCCCCTCGCGCGAAGCGAGAGGGGTAACTTCGGCGAAGAATATGTTGAAATACAATTATTTTGGTGGGCCTTTTGGGCCGAGAGGAAGCTCTGGGCTTGATTTTCCTGGAAAGCGGCGTATAAACTCGGTGAGTTGATTTGACAGCAGGGCGAGGAGGTTTTCGTGGGCCTGGTTTCATATGTTTCAAAGCTAATCTTAGGATCGAGGAACGAACGCGAGCTCAAGAAGATGAGGTCGCTCATCAACCGCATCAATGCTCTGGAACCTCGTGTCCGTTCTCTCTCCGATCATGAATTGCAATCCAAAACCGCTGAATTCAGGCAGAGAATCGAAAATGCCCTGCAAGAGCGATTTGGTCAGGTACCGGCGTTTGAGGACAGAGAAAGAAAGCTTGCCGAGTATGAAATACTCAATGAATTGCTGCCCGAGGTTTTTGCAGTGGTCCGTGAGGCGTCGGTGCGTACGTTGGGTATGCGTCATTTCGATGTGCAGCTTCTGGGTGGGATTGTGTTACATCAGGGTAAAATTGCGGAGATGAAGACCGGTGAAGGAAAAACCTTGGTGGCGACTTTAGCTGCATATCTCAATGCATTGGTCGCAAGAGGGGTGCATGTTATTACGGTCAACGATTACTTGGCCAAACGGGATACCGAGTGGATGGGTCAGATTTACCGGTGGATGGGAATGCAGGTCGGAACCATCGTTCATGGGCTTACGGATCAAGAACGTCAAAATGCATACCGATCCGATATCACCTATGGGTACAACAGTGAATATGGTTTTGATTATCTTAGAGATAACATGAAGTTTTATCTGGAGGATTATTCCCAAAGACCTCTATATTTTGCGATTGTCGATGAGGTGGATTCGATTCTCATCGACGAAGCCAGAACTCCGCTCATTATCAGTGGTCCTGCAGAGGAAGCCACAGACAAGTACTACCGGGTCAATGCAATCATTCCAAAGCTCAAGCGCGATCGCGATTATACGGTGGACGAAAAAAGCCGTTCGGCGGTATTGACCGAGGATGGAGTGTCGCGGGTGGAAGATCTTCTATCCGTCAACAATCTTTATCATCCCAACAACATTGAAACGTTACATCATGTCAACCAAGCTCTCAAGGCGCATACTCTGTTCAAAAGAGAAGTGGATTACATCGTCGGTGAGGACAATAAGGTACATATTGTTGACGAGTTTACTGGTCGTGTTTTAGAGGGGCGCAGATGGAGTGATGGGTTGCATCAAGCCGTGGAGGCCAAGGAAGGTGTGCCGATTGAGAATGAAAACCAAACATTGGCTACCATAACCTACCAAAATTACTTTAGAATGTATGATAAATTGGCGGGCATGACCGGCACAGCCGAGACCGAGAAAGATGAGTTTCTAAAAATTTATGGCTTGGATGTTTTGGTGGCTCCGACGAATAAGCCCAATGTGAGAATCGATCGCCAGGATGTGATCTACCGGACGGAAGAAGAAAAATTCGATGCGGTCGTGGAAGAAATACGAGAGCTCAATGAGCGAGGCCAACCGGTTTTGGTGGGTACGATTTCAATCGAAAAGTCGGAGGAAATTGCCCGCCGGTTACGGAAAGCCGGTATTAAACATAATGTTTTGAATGCCAAGCATCATGCCCGGGAAGCAGAGATCATTGCTCAAGCCGGGCGTTTTAGGGCGGTTACCATTTCCACCAATATGGCTGGTCGAGGTACGGACATCGTGTTGGGTGGTAATCCGGAGTTTTTGGCGCGATTGCATGCCGATCCCCACAAGGAGCGGGATAGATATCTCGATGCGTTGAAGCAGTTTCAGCAAACCTGCGGTGAAGAGCGGGAAAAAGTCAGAGAAGCAGGCGGATTGCATATCCTGGGAACCGAGCGACACGAAGCCCGCAGGATCGACAACCAGCTACGCGGTCGATCGGCCCGCCAGGGTGACCCGGGATCTTCCCGATTTTATCTCTCCCTAGAAGATGATTTGTTACGCATCTTTGGAGCGGATCGATTGAAAGGATTGATGGAGCGCATGGGAATGGAAGAAGGGGTTCCCATTGAGCATAAGTGGGTTACCCGGTCCATTGAAAATGCACAAAAACGCGTTGAGGCGCAGAACTTCGAAATTCGTAAAAGCTTGCTTCAGTACGACGATGTCATGAATCTTCAGCGCAGAAATATCTATGATTTGCGCAGGCGTGTTTTAGCCGGCGAACAGATGCGCGAGCAAATTCTCGAATTGATCGAAGATGTATTGATAGGTGAGTTGGATGCTACCTGTTCGGAACAGGTCAACCCTGATGATTGGGACATCAAAGGCCTGGAAGACCGGGTTTATGGCGTGTTCGGTCAAAAGGTTTCTCTGGTTGATTGTGTGCGCACTCGAGATGAGTTGGGCAATATCCTATGGGATAGCATCGAAAAGATATATCGAAGCAAAGAAGAACAGGTCGGCGACGAGAACATGCGCCGGATCGAGCGTTTTTTCTATTTGCAGGAGATTGATCAGCAATGGAAGGATCACCTCTTGGCCATGGATCACCTGCGATCCGGTGTGAGCTTGCGGGGTTACGCCCAGAAAGATCCCAAGCAAGAGTATAAAAAAGAGGGATACAACTTATTTTTGGAAATGCGGGCTAGGATCAACACTGAAATAGCCAAAAAACTAATACAGGTACAACTCGAAGCCGAGCATGACGGCGATAGGCTCATGCAGCAAAGAATTGCACGGCGAAGAACCATGCAATTTGGGACCGGACCCGATCCGAGCTCACCAGGCTCGAGTGGAAAAGTCGCTACATTTCGACGCAGCGGTAAAAAAGTCGGGCGAAACGACCCCTGCCCGTGTGGATCGGGAAAAAAATATAAAAAGTGTTGTATGATCAAGGAAATGCGCGCTTGATGCCGTTTTTTGAAGTTGTGGAACGACGCGCATGCAACCATTTACCCGCAGTAGCGGTGACTCTTTCGATTTCTGCGAAACTCTTGGGGTGTACAAGCTATCAAAAATCGATTGCTTATAAACCCTGCTCAGACAAATCCTCGAAATCTCAGGAGCCACCACTTTACCAGGCGAACGGTTACACGCGAATTGGGTTTTTGGTGGCAGACAAAAGAATTGATTGTATACCCGGCCGATTTTACTTGCAAAACTAGTTGAGTTGTATTATTCGTCACTTTCCAGTTTCTTGGCTGGAAGTATTTTGGATCAAAACGGATGTATACAAGAGACATGCTTGATCGAGTCGATCAAGCTTTGGCAGAAGTAGAAAACACACGTGGCGAACGGGTCTCCAGGGTGTCCGGAAATGGATAAAGGAGATGGTGTTTGATTCGCTGCGGAGGCGAAACCCCAAGGAGGAAGTGAAAATGGGCGTAATCCCTATGAAATCCCTGTTGGAAGCAGGGGCGCATTTCGGTCATCAAACCAGTCGTTGGAATCCGAAAATGAAGCCGTACATTTTTGGTGCCCGAAATGGTATTCATGTCATCGACCTACAGATTACATCAAAGCTTTTCGATCGGGCTTACAACTTCATACTCAATGAAGTATCGAAGGGCGGTAAAGTTTTGTTCGTTGGCACCAAAAAGCAGGCGCAGCAGATCGTGGTCGAAGCAGCGAATCGAAGCGGTATGTTTTTTGTTCACAACCGTTGGTTGGGAGGCACACTCACAAACTTTCGCACAATTCGACAGAGTGTCGAGAGACTAAAGTCCCTCAAGAAAATGTCCACGGACGGATCGTATGAACGTTTGACGAAAAAAGAAGTGCTGCGTATTGAGCGTGAGAGACAAAAGCTCGAAAAAAACCTTCCTGGTTTGGGTGAGATGACCA
This sequence comes from Myxococcota bacterium, assembly GCA_041560255.1. GTDB lineage: Bacteria > Myxococcota > B64-G9 > B64-G9 > B64-G9 > JBFFBT01. The sequence continues at coordinate 15,979 of JBFFBT010000059.1, forward strand.
GGCTCCCCGCGGTTGTATTTGTGGTAGATCCAAAAAAAGAGCGTATTGCCATTTTAGAAGCCAGAAAGCTTGGAATTCCTATTGCCGCCATTACAGATACCAACTGTGATCCCGAGCCCATTGATTTTCTCATACCGGCTAATGATGATGCCATTCGTGCTATCAAGTTGTTTGTCGATAAAGTGGCAGAGGCATGCCTGGAAGGATCCCGTATTTACCAGCAGAAGCTCGTGTCGAAAGATGAAAGCAAGCCTGCACCGAAACCATCCGAACCGCCGCAACATCAAGAAAAAAAGAGTCCGGGTCCACAAGTCGAGGTCGTGAGCAAAAAGAGATTGGAAGAGGAAGGCCTCGTCAACCAAAACGACGAGAAATCCAAAGAAGTCGGATCGCAACTGTAGCGGTGTCGATAGGTTTAGGATAAACCCCAAGAAAAAAGAGGTGTATCGTTATGGAAATCAATGCAAAATTGGTAAATGAGCTGCGCCAAAAGACCGGCACGGGCATCATGGATTGCAAACGCGCGTTGCAAGAAGCTCAGGGTGATATAGATAAGGCCGTCGTCATATTACGGGAAAAAGGTATGGCGGATGCCAAAAAGAAATCTGCTAGGATTGCCGCCGAAGGTAAAGTGGAGACATACTTGCATATGGGTGGGCGGATCGGTGTATTGGTTGAAGTGAATTGTGAGACAGATTTTGTTGCCCGGGGTGAGGATTTTCAAAATTTCTGCCGCGAGATTGCCATGCAGGTGGCCGCAGCCAATCCCCAATACTTGGTTGCCGAAGACATACCGGAAAATATCTTGGAAGAGGAAAGAAAAATATATCGTAAGCAAGCGCTTGAATCAGGCAAACCCGAGAGTGTTTTGGAGCAGATAGTTGAAGGTCGCATGAAGAAGTTTTTTGCTGAAGTCTGTCTCATGGAGCAACCCTATATTCGTGAACAGAAAATGTCGGTGGAAAAGCTTCGCGAGGAATTGGTGGGTAAGACTGGTGAAAACATTAGGATACGTAGATTCACTCGCTATGAATTGGGAGAGGGAATCGAGAAAAAGAAAAATGATCTGGCCGCTGAAGTAGCCGCCGCATTGGGTCAAACCAATTAGTGTCCGAGACAAAATTACGTTTTGCTGTCGAGATCTGAAATAATTTTTCTTAAAATCAATTGCTTATAGCCGGTGTAATTTCATAGAATGAAGTTTTGATACGAGAACCAATTGACAAGCGACAACCCGAGAGAAGTTTTAGGGGGTGTGAATGACGCCCAAGTACCAGCGAATACTCTTGAAGCTTTCCGGAGAAGCTCTACGTGGTGAGCCTCCGGTCGGCGATGCGACTCTTTCTGCAGATGTCTTGACCGAGGTGGCGAATGAGATAAAAGAAGTAAACACCTTGGGTGTGCAGCTGGCCTTGGTTGTCGGAGGGGGAAACATTATTCGCGGGTTGAAAGCTTCTCAAGTAGGCATTGACCGTGCGACCGGTGATTACATGGGAATGTTGGCGACCGTCATCAATTGCCTGGGATTGCAGGCTTCGTTGGAGAGCCTGGGTGTGTCCACCCGTACAATGAGTGCATTGGGTGTCAACGAGGTTGCGGAACCGTACATCCGACGGCGTGCTATCCGGCATCTCGAAAAGAATCGGGTGGTATTGCTTGCGGCGGGTACGGGCAATCCATATTTTACCACCGATACGGCGGCGGCCTTGAGAGCCATGGAATTGAAAGCCGATGTTTTGTTGAAAGCAACCAAAGTAGATGGTATCTATGATACGGATCCATTTGTCGATCCTGACGCCAGGAGACTATTAAAGTTGACGTATATGGAAGTATTGAAACGGGACCTCAAGTTTATGGATACAACGGCGGTTTCTCTATGTATGGACAACAAGATCCCCATTATGGTTTTTAGAATGGCAGAGAGAGGCAACTTGCGAAAGGCGATCTTGGGACAAGCTGTAGGTTCCATCGTCGAGAACCATTAGCTGTATTCGAGTCGATCGCGAGTACCAATCTGTAGAAAGTAACAATATCGGGTTGACCTCATCAAACCTGGTTATATGGTTGGGAGGTGGTGATCATGCTAGAGGATATAGTTGGTGAGCTAAGATCCAAAATGGAAAAAACCATTGAGGCTTTTCGACGTGATCTCGGGCGGATTCGCACCGGACGGGCAAATCTGGCGATTTTAGAACCTGTCAAAGTGTCGTACTATGGAACGATGACTCCGCTGAATCAAGTGGCCTCTCTATCAATTCCCGATGCGCGCCTCATCATTATCAAACCATGGGATAAATCGGTGATTGGAGAGATTGAAAAAGCAATCAATACCTCCGAAGTGGGTCTCACTCCACAGAATGATGGAGAGGTGATCCGACTGCCGATTCCTGCTTTGACGGAAGAGCGTAGAAAAGACTTGGTGAAGCAGACCAAAAAATTGGCAGAAGGCGCTCGGGTGGCTGTTCGAAATCAGCGCCGAGACACAAATGATTTCTTGAAAGAATTGGAAAAAAGCTCGGAGATTTCAGAGGACGATAAAAAACGCGGCTTGGAACGTATCCAAAAGGAAACCGATCGAGCCACGGCAAAAATAGATGATATCTTGGTGGCCAAAGAAAAAGAGATCATGGAAATTTGATGGTCTGTGAGGGTAATGACACGGTTTTCCTCGGTCAGGTGGGTGATGGAGGATAGAATGCGAGATGAGTACCAGGGATATCCTGTCGACCCCCACCGGCTTCCAAATCATATCGGTATCATTATGGATGGCAACGGTCGATGGGCCAGGCTGCGGGGTATGGACCGGAGTCATGGGCATAGAGCCGGAAGTAAAGCGGTTCGCGAAGTGGTCAAGGCATGTCGTTCTTTGAAAATCCCTTGGTTGACCCTGTATGCTTTTTCGGCTCAAAATTGGGGTCGACCCAAGGAAGAAGTCGAAGCGCTCATGAGTTTGTTGGGCGAGTTCATTGCCAAAGAATGGCAGGAGATTATGGATCGGGATATTCGAGTGGTTCATTTAGGGGAACTTCGCCGCGTACCCGTGAATGTGAGCGAACAACTCAAAGAACTCATCAAAGCTACCCGTCACAACGGCTCAATGACATTATCTTTGGCTCTCAATTATGGATCTCGAGAAGAAATCATAAGGACAGTGAAGAAACTATGCCGTAGAGTCGAAAAAGGTAAAATCTCAGCATCCGACATTAATCAAGAGATGTTTGCCGGTTGTTTGTATTCGTGCGACCAGCCAGATCCGGATTTGATCATACGAACCGCTGGAGAGCAAAGGATATCGAATTTCTTACTCTGGCAGTGCGCCTATGCAGAGTTTTATTTTTCTGAAAAACTCTGGCCGGATTTCGGCTCGGGAGATTTTATCTCTGCCATTGTAGATTTTCAGCAAAGGCGCCGGCGATTTGGATTGACGGATGAACAACAGCAATGTTCGCATTCTCCGGAGGCATAAATTGACCGCGCAGCTCGGGATCGCCGTATTTGGAGCAACCGGATCGGTAGGCAGGCAGGTTTTGGATGTCATCGCGGCATTTCCGGATCGTTACCGAGCCATCGGGCTTGCAGCCAATACGAGTGCGGGCTCCATGGCTGAGTTGGTCATGCGGCATCGACCCAGATGGGTGGTGATGAATGATGTCGATGCATCCAAAGAGCTTGCAGGATTGCTGAAAGGTAAGTTGCCGACTGAGATTGAGTCCGGAACGCAAAGCCTGGATGCTTTGGCGTGCGAACCGGATGTCGATATTGTAGTTGCTTCCATTGTTGGGCGTGGTGGTCTCCGATCGGTGGTCTCGGCCGTGCGGGCGGGTAAAAAGGTTGCGCTGGCAAACAAAGAGGCCTTGGTCATGGCTGGTGAATTGGTCATGCGCGAAAGCAAGAGAACGGGCGCAAGCATTGTTCCAGTGGATTCGGAACACGCGGCGGTACAACAATTGATTTCTTCCGCCGGCATGGAGCGCATCGAGAAAGTTTACATTACTGCTTCCGGGGGTCCTTTTTTAGATACCTCGAAAGAAGATCTCGAAACAGTGACCGTGCAACAGGCTTTGACTCACCCAAATTGGGAAATGGGTGCAAAGATAAGTATCGACAGCGCAACCATGATGAACAAGGGTTTCGAAGTCATGGAGGCTCGCTGGTTGTTTGATTTGCCCATGGATCGAATCGGCGTGGTTGTTCATCCGGAAAGCGTTGTTCATGCCTTGGTCGAGTTGACCGACGGAAGTGTTTTGGCTCAGATGGCCCAGCCCGACATGCGGGTACCGATCTCTCAGGCGCTGGCGTATCCCTCTTTGTTGGACTTGCCCAAGAAGCTTGAAAAGTTTTCTTGTTTGGATATTACCAAAACGGATAGATTGACGTTCAGACAGTTGGATTATTCCATTTTTCCGGCAGTGAAATTATGCAGACTCGCCATGCAGATCGGAGGGGATCTGCCGGCAGCTTTGTCGGTTGCAGACGAAGTGGTTGTTGATGCGTTTTTGCATGGAAAGATTCGATTTTCGGATATTACAAATGTTCTATCCGAAATCATTGAAAAATGGAAAGTTCATCCTGTGGACGGGCTGGACGAAATTCTTGCAGCAGGAGAGGCAGGCGCAAGATTATCGAGAGAGATTATTTCATCCGGTCGTTATTGCCTCTAGAGTAGACGTTCGGGGGATACTCCAGAATCCGCTCTGATTGGTTACGTCCCCGGGTTGTCGTTTGTCTGGATGAAGATAGATTTGTGTCAATAACCATTAATGTAGTTTAATATAACGTTGTGGCTTGTTGTTTGCCGGTGTCAATTGTACATAACTTTTTATCCGGAACCCAGGGAATGCGACAAATCATCGAACTTGTATCGGGGCTTTCTCGCCAAATGTTTGAGGATGTCAAGAGACCAATCGCGCCTATATGGTCCGAGCTCAAGGGTGGCAATCGGGTCGTCCGCATCAAAACCGGATTGATAGTCGGCTACCTGGTGGTGGGACTTTTGACTGTGGGTGTGTTTGTTCCTTCCGGGGAGCTCAATGAAATCGGCGCCGATGTGCGTATCGCCAAAACCGAAGTGGTGGGTGGTTGGTATTTTCTAGTAAAAAATCATGGAGATGATGACTGGGAGGACATCGTCCTTACCATGAACCAAAAATACAGACTGAGATGGTCCAAATTGCAGGTTGGACAGCAAAAAGCTTTCTTTTTTCATAGATTTAAGGACGATCAGGAACAAGTCCCCGAAAAAGGACTCGCGGTCAAGCGGTTGCGCATCGAGTGCTCGGAGGGGGTGTTTGAACGTTTCTTTTCATCGATTTGAGGGTGGAATGTCATGAAGCGCAGACAGGCAATATTCTGGATTGGTTTTATGGTATCGGCAGTATCGGTGGTCTCTCAGGTTCATGCCAAAAAACCAAGATCTAAGAAATCCAAACCGAGCGCTGTAAAGGTCATTTCAGAGAGTGAGTTTAAGAAAGCAGTCTTGGAGCTCGCATCCGATGAGCGCATACCCCAGGCCTCTTCTACGTTGATCGAGAAGGGACGTGGTGAGGGATACTATGCGGCCCGCAAAATCATTGACGGCGATCCGGAATCATTTTGGGCGGAAGGCACAAAGGGGTTTGGATACAATCAATGGGTGGCTTTTCATTTGCCGGACGAGTCGACGCATGTGGAGATTACACCCGGGGCGGGAAAGGAGCAGTTCAAAAACTTCAATCGCCCTAAGGAGTTGTACCTGGATATCTATTCGATCCGTTTGGAGAGACTTGGTGACGGATACCGGCCGCATATCAAATGGCTGGGTCGCAACGTAATGAAAATAAAAGATAAACCCAAGACGATTCGACAAAAATTGGCGGTGAAGCTGCCCGAATTGGTTTCGGCCGATCGAACCATGTATGTCGGTGTGATCATCATTCGTAGGGTTTTCAAGGGGCAGTTTGATGATACGGCAATGAGCGAGCTAAAGATATCCAAGGTATGGGGTGAGTGATAAAAACCTTTCCTATCACTTTGCTTATCCAAACCTCAACAGCCGATTATAAAAAACAGTAGTCCATTGGCAGGAAAGGAGTATTGTAGAATTCTGGAGAAAGAAATCAAAACCAGGTAGACCCCGAATTTTCAAAGAGAATCAGAAGTTTATCAGGAGATTCTCATTAGATCCGTAGTGAGGACCGGATTGCATTGGAATTGGAGATAAAGTTTGAGATCGAGTATTCACCAGCGACAATCCGCAAAATACATGATGAAACGGAAACCAAATTTAAGAGATGTCGGCAACCAGAGTTAGCGTACTTTCTTGAAAAATCAGGCAAAGGGAATTACGACCTGAGGAACTTCATTTTGAAGTGACTGTACCCTCAGCGTTTTTCAGATCCACAGTTGAATTTGAACCTATCGAACTGTCACGAACCAGCCACTACTCAGGTTACTGTAGGTGTACCACGATTTTCCCCTACCAGGCCATGGATCAGAGATGGCAACATATTGGCCGTTGTCGGTTTTGTATCCAAACCCTACCATGGCATGCCCCGAGCGTCCTACAATGAACGGCCGGTTGCTGTCTACTAAAGATTGTACGCCGCTGAAAGATAAGACACCTGTAGAAGATGCACTAGCGCCTCCACCGCTGCAAGCCCGGACAATCTGAGCCGCGGTTCCCGCCTGATTAACGCATGAGCCGAAAATGTATTTCACGTAGTCGCATTGACTATAAAAATTGCCAGTTTTGTACTGTACGTAGCTCTGAGAGCAAGCCGCCCAACACCATTGGTTTTGTTCCTGGGAACGCATGCTGATATTCAAAGTCTTTTGAGCAGCTTGAAGTTCAGAAGCAGCTAAGGATGAACAGATACAAACGAATAAAACTGAAATAAAATATTTTTTAGGATTCATGATGATATCTCCTAGTTAGTCGTCCCTGAAAAACTCATAATTGCTTGAAACAAAGGGTTAAAACGTGTAGAGTGCTATGACAGATATTGCAAGAAACATAGAGAAAACCCTCAAAAGGATTGCAAAACATGCGCCCGAAAAAGAGCATTTCAACGA
>JBFFBT010000060.1:0-22828 GCA_041560255.1 Myxococcota bacterium
GCAAACCAACCTATTCAGGAGAGCTTGCCAAAATCAGCTTGCTCAAGTTGCTGTATCATCTTTCAGCCGCCCGAGTGAGCGGCAAACTCATTGTGAGTCAAATCGAAAAAAGCATAGATCTGTGGTTCGATCAGGGAGCTCCGTTCCTGCATATAGGGCTCGTCGACATTGATGCCTGGTTGACCCATCTGTCACAGGCAGGCCATTTAAAACCTGAACGATTGCAGCAATATATTCCATTGGCGCATGGAAAACCCGAAGAGCTTGCAGATGTTTTTCTCCATCAATCCGTTTTGACAAAGAACCAAATCCAAACATCGCTGGTGGATGTATATACTGAATCCATTGAAGAAATATTCACATGGAGGACCGGACAATATTTGTTCTTCCAAGAAAAAACACCTAGGGATGCAACCTGGCAAACCAGTCTCGATCCGTGGCATTTAATCGTAAAAGGAGTCAGAAAGGGATATCGAAAATCAGAGCTGATTTCTTTGATGCAACCTTACAAACACTGGATTTTGGGCCGTAAGCACAATCCCTATCTTCAACTCGACCAATTGGCGCTCTTACCAAAAGAAGCGGAGTTATTTGAGCTGGCCGGAAGACAACCCCGTCTTGAGGATCTTTTGAGCCAAATGGAAGTGTCGGATCAATCCACGGAGTCAAGCCACCACATGTTGTATTTGGGTCTCGAGCTTGATCTGCTTTCCATGTCACCTGAGAAAAACGCGACAAGCAAGCAGGTGTCACAAAGGGAATCATCCAGCCCCACGGAGCACAAACCACCGGATAGCCGAACACAACCCTTCATTCAGATAAAACAGCAACTTGAAAATCAAAATTTTTTCGAAAGGCTCGGCCTCGAACGATCCGCCGGAACAAAAGAAATCAACCAAGCGTTTTTACGTTTGGCCAAAAAATACCACCCGGATCAGCTGGCTGCAGACACACCCGCGACGGTCCGCTCGATATCGGATCAGATTTTTTCATTGTTGAATGAAGCCCACCAGAAACTTTCCGACAAACGTTTTCGTTCCGAATACCTGGCTGCGTTGGAAGCGGGATTTCAGGACGATAAAGTGGACATCAGCACCATTGTTGAGTCAGAAAACCTCTTTGAAAATGTCCTGTTGCTCATGAAGGCCAAAAATTATTCACAAGCACTTGAGCACATAGAAAGGGCCATTGAGCTCAATCCGGATGAGGGCGAGTTTTTGATCTACCGCGGTTATTTGATGTTCCTCAACAATCCGAATGCCACCGAGGCGTTTCGCAAGACATGCATGCAGACAATTCAAACCGGTCTTCAAATGAGGCAAATGAAAGTTGTCAAAGGATTTGTCTTCATGGGCCGGATCGAAAGCACCCTGGGTCATCTTTCCAGGGCCAAGGAATTGTATGAACAAGCCTTGAAAGCCGATCCCAAGGATACAGATGCCGCCCGAGAGCTGCGGCTCATAGAAATGCGTAAGGTCAAAGAACCTAAAAAAGCCAGGAAATGGCCTTGGAGAAAATAACCCGACATGGAAGAATTGCTTGAGAGAGTTCGCAATCGTACATTGACGAGACCTGCTCTGGATGTATCTGCATACGTTGATGCAATTGTGAAAAGGTACGCAGATCGTGTGGTGGGAGTGTTCATGTATGGGAGCCTGCTGAGCGACATCACTGCCACCGCCACCAGTTTCCCGGATTTTTTTGTCATCACAGATGGTTACCGAAATGTTTTTTTAAAAAAACGCGAGCGGCTCCTCGCATATCCCGTGCCACCACACATCTATCATCTGGCTATTGGAGCAGAAAAACGTTGCAAATACAACTTGGTATCCTTCAATCGCTTTGATAAAGAATGCTCAAATCGAGCCACTGACATCTATATTTTGGGAAGATTCGGCAAACGGGTCTCTCTGGTTTACTCCCAAAATGCCGAGTGGCAAGAGAAATTGGTGCAATGTTGCCTTCGAGCTATGACCCAGGTTGCCAAGAGGACCCTCTATGCCATCACAGAGCCCATGGATGAAATTGAGTTAACGGTTGCCTGTCTCAACATATCCTATGCCGGTGAGACAAGGGTCGAGGAAGCCGGCCAGAAAGTACCCAAACTGTTTGAGGCTGAAAAAGAATTTTATTTGCAAGTCTATCCTCCGTTGCTTGCTCGAGCCGCGAAGAATGCAAGCCACGTCGTTTTGAGCACGGACGGCCGCTACCAACCCATAGATAAAGGACTCGGATCGTATTTTCGAAAATCCCGCGCTCGCTGGTTTCTTTTCAAAAGCCGGGTCCGCGGCATCCTGCGATGGCCGAAATTTTTGCTGACCGTAGATGATTGGGTGTCGATATTATTGGCCAAAATCGAACGCACGCAAGGAATAAAAATCGAGCTCTCTGAAAAAGAAAGACGCCATCCACTCATATACGGTTGGAAATATTTTTTTCGCCTACTTCGTCAAGGCGCGATTGGATCCGCCAAAACCTCTCCCGGTAAAAAGAGTTAGCCGTCAAATCATGCCCCTCTCTTGTTGACGGTCAGCTCGATCAATGACAGACTGATGTATAGAGGGTGTGGTGCCCGACAAATTCGATTTCCCGGCAGAGAAGGAGGAGCGCGTATGAGTCCGTTTGCCGTAGACAAGCGTGACATTCTTTTTTGTATTTACGAATTTCTTGGACTCGAGAAGTTGTTTTCTCTCCCGAGATACAGCGAATTCAACCGCGAACTCTGTGATATGGTCATCGATGAAGCCATAAAATTTGCGACTGATATTCTGGCTCCTCTCAATCCGATATTGGATCGCCAAGGTGTCTCCTTTCAAGCCGGCAGGGTTTCGGTTCCGAACGAGTGCCATCAAGTATACAGGAAATTTTATGAAGCCGGGTGGGGTGCAACTACAGGGTCAAAAGAGTATGGAGGTCAGGATCTACCGTTTGTATTGCATACCGCGGTAGTTGAGATTATGAGCCAGGCTTCGCTGTCTTTCTTACTTACTCCGGGCCTCACCCTGGCCGCCGCCCATGTGATCGAATCCTGCGGTACCGAACAGATGAAAGCAATGTATGTCGAGAAGATGTATCAGGGCTTATGGAGCGGTACCATGTGCCTGACCGAAGCAGGCGCAGGCAGCGCCGTCGGAGACCTGAAAACCAAGGCCGTACCCGAGAAAGATCACTATCTGATAGAGGGTGAAAAGATATTCATCTCATCGGGTGAGCATGATCTGACCGACAACATCATACATTTGGTGCTGGCCCGCATTGAAGGGGCTCCAGAAGGAATGAAAGGAGTAAGTCTATTTCTGGTTCCAAAAATCAGGGTCAACCAAGCCGGCTCTTTGGAGGAATCCAACAACGTGATCTGTGGCGGCATTGAGCATAAAATGGGCATACATGGCTCCCCGACCTGCACAATGGTATTTGGATCGCAAGGCCCTTGTCATGGATATCTCATTGGGGAGGAAAATCGAGGCATCCAATATATGTTTCTGATGATGAACGAAGCCCGAATCGGTGTGGGCCTACAGGGATTGAGCTCTGCCGGCGCTTCCTACCAAGAAGCTCTACAATATGCAAAAGAACGAATTCAAGGCGTCGATCTCATGGACATGAGAGATGTCAATGCACCCAGAGTGCCCATTATCCGCCACCCGGATGTGCGCCGTAATCTCATCACCATGAAAGCTTTCACCGAAGGTTTCAGAGCCATGTTGCTGTTCGCGGCCAAATGCCAAGACCTATCAGTTGCCGCACAAGACGAAGAGACCCGATCGACGAACAAATATTTGTTGGAGCTTCTCACCCCGATATGCAAAGCCTACTGCTCGGACTGGGGCTTTTTGATGACCTCCATCGGTATTCAGGTATTTGGAGGATATGGATACACCCAAGAATATCCCCAAGAGCAGTATTGCCGGGACTGCAGAATCGCCGCCATCTATGAAGGCACCAACGGAATCCAGGCCTTGGACCTACTCGGTCGAAAAGTTTCCGGTAAGGGCGCCCTGGTTTTTATGACTTTCCTCAATTTGATCAATGAGTTCATCGACTCCAAGCGCAACGATGATTTCGCCGCACCTTACATCAATCAGCTGGAAAAAACCCGCGACGACATTTCCGAAGTCGTCATCCATTTTCAACACATGGGGGCTACCGGGGACATGTATTACCCGGTGTTGTGTGCGAGTCCCTTTCTCAACCTGATGGGTCATTTCATCATGTCCTATTTGCTTTTGGACATGGCGATATTGGCACATGGAAAACTCGAAGAGATGTATCGCCGGCACAATGCGGCCACGACCGAACAACGAAGCACTCTGATCATAGAGAATGTCCAAGCCGATTTTTACTTCGGAAAGATAAAAAGCATGCAATTTTTCCTGGCCAACTATCTACCCCAAGCACAAGCCATTGCAAAAACAATTCTCTCAAGCGATCGAAGCGCCTTAGAAATATACTTCTAGGCTCATTACCATGCATAATGAGAAAATCTCATATCATTGAGTTGAACGGGTTGAGCGGGCTATATGACTTGTCGGCTGATGGAATCTAAAATTTTTTTTATGTCTTCAAGCAAGCCTTGAGATTTCATCTCATCCAACAACAATCCCATTCCATGCTCAAGCTCCATGATTCGGTTGCGTAATCTAAGAATGATCTCGGCACCGTTGGGATTGACCTCAAGCTCGTTCACCAACAATTGGTACACCCTAAGGCGATCGACATCTTTTGGATGGTATGCGCGCTGGCGGTTTGGTCTTCGAATCGGTATGATGATCTCGAGCTGCTCGAGGCGATCAACGGCTTTTCCATCAATGTCAAGCAGCTTCAACACACTTCGTCTCGTCAACATCTGTTGCTTCTGTGACAAAGCACCCCACTCCTTATGCCGGCTTGCCGATTATTCATATGCCTTGAGCTCTTCCACCAGCTTTTTACCTTTCGAATCAAGATGTTTTGGTACCATAACCAAAGCCCTGACAATCAGATCTCCTCGCTGGCCTTCCCGCTTCCATAACCCCTTATTCCGCATTCGCAAGCGTTGGCCGCTTTGGGTTCCTGGGGGTATTTTCATATCGGCCCTACCATCCAACGTATCCACGAGGGTTGAACCTCCCAAAGTTGCCACCGAAAAGGGAATTTTCACTTCCGTGGTGATATCGTCCCCCTGCCGGATGAAGCGACCGTCTGGTTCGTAATAAATTTCAATGAGTAAATCTCCCGACGGTCCTCCCGCCAAGCCCGGATCCCCTTTGCCCGCCAGACGTATCTTCTGACCCTCTCTGATTCCTTTGGGTATTTTGATGCTCAAGGTTTCATGACCACCATCAGGCTTGGTAAAAGTGATGTTGCGATCAGCCCCTTGGATGGTGTCCGCCATGGGAATCGAAAGTCGGCTTACGACATTTTCACCCCGGGTAGGTCCAGCTTTTCTTCTCGAGTGTCGCCCGAAAATTCCTCCGAAAAGATCTTCTAAATCAATATCTTGAAACCCCTCTCCAGTATGACCGGTTCTTGTATGGCCACCGGGTCCGCCACCAAAATCAAAATGTATATTCTGGGATCCCGGGAATCCTCCCCACCGAAAACCACCCGCTCCAGACGGAGGCATGGAACCATCTTTATATCCGGCGCTCCAGGCTTGATGTCCCACGCGATCGTATTGAGCCCGCTTGGTTTTATCGGACAACACCTCATAGGCTTGTGAGATCTCCTTGAATCGCTCGGCAGCCGACGTGTCTGCAGGATTTACGTCTGGATGGTATTTCCTAGCCAGCTTTCGGTATGCAGCTTTGATTTCTTTTTCATCGGCGTTTCGCTTTACGCCCAATATATCGTAGAAGTCTTTCATGGGGTTCATGTTGATGCTGTTGGTTTCCTAACTTTTAATAGGTATTTGAATGCTGAAATGGTCCTCGATTATGGGCAGAACAATCTGAAGCACACCTTCCTGGTAGCTCGAACGCATTGCATCTACGTCCACATGGGTGGATGGAATTTTCACCTCCCTTTGAAAAACTCCATACGATCTTTCTAGTCGATGTACGGTCATTTCTCCGTTGCGGTAGGAAGCAGGTCTCTCTCCATAGATGCTCAACACATCTCCTTTCAATGTGATCTGTATATCATCCTCTTTAATCCCCGGCAACTCGGCATTGATGACAATCTCATTCTTATTTTTATACACATCCACGACCGGGGACCAAATATGGGCAGGCAAGGTTTCTTGGTCGCTTCGCGATGACTGCAATGTCCGGTCAAAGACGTCATTGAATAGATTCCTGAGCCTTAGAAACTCGTTCAAAGGATCCCACTTGTCAATGGACATAACCAGCTCCCTTGCCGTTGTTACGAAATACAAAATCTACTTGTTATTTCCCGGTTTGTCAATCACCTTACCCTCGAAAGATTGCCAGCGCCTTCGTCTTGAAGCTCATCTCGGATGAACCCGAACTTCGGATTTCTGTACGATAACCTCCACAGGCAATCCATCAAGCTTCCCTAAACTCAGCGTCAATAACATCATCCGTTCCCCTCGGAGCTCTGGGCGGTACATCGGCGTTTTCGCCCCCGAAAGGCGTATCTTTCGAATGAGCTTGAGACTGGTACAGGCTTTCCCCCATCCGGTGTGAAAGAGTTTTTAACTCTTCGAGCGAGCTTCTAAGCAAAGACAACTCACCATCTCGATTGCGTTTGACTTCCTCCAGCTTGGACTCCACCGCCTGGACGGTCGCTGAATCCAACCTATCTTTATTCTCATCCAGCACACGACGTATCTGATAGCTTACCTGATCGGACTCATTTCTCAAATCGACCGCCTCACGATGTCTGCGATCCTCTTCGGCATAACGTTGTGAATCCCGGATGGCTTTGTCGATATCTTCTTTACTCAATCCGCTTCCTCCGCTGATGGTGATGTTTTGTTGCTTTTGAGTCGCCTTGTCCTTCGCGGCAACCTGCAATATACCATTGGCGTCGATATCGAAGCTCACTTCGATCTGGGCAACACCCCGAGGAGCAGGCGCTATCCCATCCAACCTGAAAAGACCCAGCGTGCGGTTGTCTTTTGCTTGGGTTCGCTCACCCTGCAACACATGTACCTCTACAGATGTTTGACCATCAGAAGCGGTTGAAAAAAATTCGGACTTCTTTGCGGGTATGGTGGTGTTGCGTTCAATCAATTTTGTCATAACCCCTCCCAAAGTTTCCACACCCAAGGAAAGAGGAGTAACATCCAAAAGCAACACATCTCCATATTGACCTCCCAACACCGCACCCTGAACAGCCGCGCCGAGAGCCACCACCTCATCCGGATTCACACCCCGATGGGGTTGCTTGCCGAAAATCTCCTCTACAATGGATTGTACCTTGGGAATACGGGTCGACCCACCGACCAGCACGACCTCATCGATCTCACCGGGCTTTAGGCCGGCGTCTTTGAGTGCCTTGATGACCGGACCTTTTAATCTTTCAAACACCGGGGTTGCGATCTCTTCGAGTTTGGCCCGGGTCAACTTGAGGTTCATATGCTTTGGTCCGGTCTGATCGGCTGTTAGAAACGGCAGATTCACATCGGTCTCCAACGTGGATGAGAGCTCGGTCTTGGCTTTTTCAGCAGCTTCTTTGAGACGTTGTACAACCATATGGTCACTCAGCACATCGAATCCATGTTCCTTTTGAAACTCCGCCGCCAGGTATTTCATCACCATAAGATCGATATCATCGCCCCCGAGACGGGTATCTCCGTTGGTAGATAGGACCTCTACTACCTTATCACCTACTTCTAGAATCGAAATGTCGAACGTCCCGCCTCCAAAATCGAAGACTGCCAGTTTTTGATCTTTCTTTTTGTCCATGCCGTAGGCCAACGCAGCCGCGGTTGGCTCGTTGATGATCCGCTTTACCTCCAATCCGGCGATCTTTCCGGCATCTTTGGTGGCTTGGCGCTGACTGTCATTGAAGTAGGCCGGTACTGTAATGACCACCTCGGTCACTTTTTCACCCAGGTAGGATTCCGCCGAAGCTTTCAGCTTTTTCAGCACCATGGCCGAAATCTCTTCCGGCTTGTAGGTTTTGGACCCAATCACCACTTCGGTCATGCCTCCAGGCCCTGCTTTGAGTTGATAGGATATCTTCTCGTCCTGAACCGAGAATTCGTCATATCTTCTACCGATAAATCTCTTGATGGAAGCGATGGTATTTTTTGGATTGGTCACGGCTTGTCTCTTCGCCACTTGTCCCACGATCCTCGTTCCGTCGGCAGTAAACGCCACAACACTCGGCGTGGTCCGACCACCTTCTTCATTAACAATAATCTTGGGCTCCCCAGCTTCCAGCACGGCCACGACACTGTTGGTCGTACCTAGATCTATACCTATCGTTTTGGGCATCACACACCTCCCGCTATCCCCGAAATCGGGTATTCGTTTTTATATCTAGCTATAAAATGGGGATGAATAACGGGGATGTCAAGCGCTGTCGGCAGTCATCATCATAACTGCAAGCGTTTTCTAAGCCTGTGTTCGAGAGCTTTTAATTTTTTGAGCGATCGTTTGGGCGCCAGGCAGATAACCCCCATTCCCCTTCGATCATCAACCAAATCGAGCCAACGAACTTCGACTTCCAGACGAATAGGAAACCAAAAGCGACTGGTTTTCAACCAAAGCATCATGCGTTGCCCTATTTCCGGTAAGGGTCGATTGGTTCGTATGAACATGCCTTGGGCGCTGATATCGAATGTTTTTCCCCGGTATCTATGTTTTGAAAGCAGGTAGTGTGCCGGTATTTCAATTCGCAGCCTGGGGAAGGATCGCTTTTTGCTGGGCGTCCATTCACCATCGGCCAGCTCACACAATCTTTGGTATCGCATGGCGTCCTGTTTGATAACCTCAAGATAGACGCCTTTGGGATTGCTTACACCTCTGGATCTGGTCCGTCGGGCCACCACCATGGCCTTCATTGGAATGAGCACGTTCGCGCTTTCAACCGAAACTTCGATATCCACCATTTGTCCGGCGTGCATCTTCCCGCAGGCTGGATAGAAAAGGATTCGTTTGGCACGATTATCCAGACATTGGCCAAGCATTTTCGAATCTTGGTAACTCAGTAAGATCCATTCTGCTGACACCTGGCTACAACACTCCTTTCTCTATATTTGGGATTGCAACAACTCCCGGGCGACACGTAGCTGGCGATCCTCGCCTACATGATTCCAGAGGCATTCTACATCCGGCTCGATGCCTTCATACAAAGGCGTTCCATTGGGCGAGTAGTATCTACCGATCGATAGTTTCAAGGCGGCGCCGTGCTTCAGCTCCATAACGACTTGTACAGTCCCCTTCCCCAGGGTCTTTTCTCCCACCAATTTGGCACGCTGGTGATCTCTAAGAGCCATGGCAACGATTTCACTGACTGAAGCACTGCGATGATCCACCAAAACCACCATCGGAAGTTTTCGGTACGCACCGGGGGTCTGACTCCTTTCAACTTCGGTCCTCATTTGTTTTCGGTTGATCACAGATACGACCGTTCCTGGATTGATAAACAACCCTACGAGGTCTGTGGCTTCCTCGACCAGTCCGCCAGGGTTGCCACGCAGATCCAATATGAGACCCTTGAGCCGCGTCATGGCATTCAGCTTTTTCATCACAGACGACAATCTACGCGCGGTACCCGATCTGAAGTTCAGGATGTGCACTCTCGCGATACCGCTTCGCGGCTCATCCACAATCAAGTTGCGTTTTGACTCCGGGCGCATGCTGAGCTTATAGAGTTTCCCCTCGACCACGAGTCGGATCTGCTCCCCCGGCTTTCCGCGCATCAAAGCCAGTGCTTCGAGCTCGTTGAGGGTTTTTGCGGATCTTTCTGCAATATTGTCTATCCGATCTCCAATTCGAATACCGGCCTGTGTCGCTACTCCATGAGGTTCGAGATCCAATACCCGAAGGCCCAACTCAAAGCGTTCAACCAACATACCCAAGCTGCCCGTTTGTCGAGTGCCGTCATCCAAGAGTCTTGGATACAACTCGGCGTCAATGAATACACTCCATGGATCACCACAATTTTCAACCAGATGACGAGACATGTAGTGTTGGAGCTTTATCGGATTCACGGAGGGCAACTGGTCGATGACCATTGCGGCCGCACTCACTAAGGCCTTTTCCAACATTCTGAAGCTTTGCACCGCCTGCAGCTTGATTTGTGCGGATGATTTTCCCACCTGAATTGTAAACAAGTCGGGATCCACGCGTAGCGACAATTGCACTTCAGGCGCATAGCGTTTCAGTCCATACAGTCCACCCACAAGCAACCCCATCAAATTCGGCTTATCGACAAATGCCACCTCGAAATGTCGAATCACGTCCGAAAGAGTCGTGAAATCTTTGGAACCTGCGGTTGAAGGTAATCCCCGAAGCTGTATGAGCAAACAACCAATGATCACCAGTTTTTTTTTCAGATTTGGGAGTGATATCTCAATACCGAATGCCGAATTGATCGAATTCACCAGATACCTCCTCCCAGCGAAAATCAAGATTGCAGACCATCGCCAAGGGTGGACCTCCCCTACACCAAGTAATCAATTGCTCCAAGCTTTCCCTTTCGCCTTGAGCAATCAGCTCGACACTTCCATCCGTCAGATTTTTCACCCAGCCCTTCAATCCCAGCCTGGAGGCTTCCTTTCGAGTCGCCCATCGATAGTTTACACCTTGGACCTTACCGGACACTTTGACATGAACTTGGTGCTTTTCCATGTACCTATCCTCCCATGGGTCTTTGCTCTACAAGAGATCACTGGCCAGTTCGGCCAGTTCGCTTCGTTCGCCTTGACGAAGTATGAGGTGTCCGTATATTGGATTTCCCTTGAATCGATTGACAGTGTATGCCAAACCATTACTGGAAGCATCCACAAAAGGATTATCGATCTGATAAAGATCGCCGGTAAGTATGATTTTGGTTCCGTACCCGGCTCGGGTAATGATGGTTTTCACTTCATGTGGAGTAAGGTTTTGAGCTTCATCAATGACCACGAATTGATTCGGAATGCTTCTTCCTCGAATATATGTAAGCGGCTCAATCTCGATAAGATCCATTTTGATCAATTCGTGCCAACTCAAACCGCGCCGCATATCCTTTTTGTTCAGGGCCAACAAATAATCTACGTTGTCGAAAATCGGCTGCATCCACGGATTGAGCTTGGCCTCCACCCCTCCGGGAAGATACCCCAGGTCTTTCCCCAAGGGAAATATCGGTCTGGTAACCAACAATCGTTGGTAAGCGCATTCATCCATGACCTTGTGCAGACCTGCGGCGACACTCAGCAGTGTCTTGCCCGTCCCAGCCTTTCCAACCAATGTTACTAATTTGATTCTATCATCCAGAAGCAGGTCCAAGGCAAGTCCCTGTTCGCGATTTCTCGATTCGATCCCCCACATGCCGTCTCGCCGGGTCCGTACAGGAACCACCCGATTGACGTCGGTGTCTATGCGCGCCAATATGTGTTGATCCGTCTCAGTGCAAATGAGCTGAACAAACATATTGGCTTCCGGGTTGAGCGATTTGAGATCCCCAACCATCAAATATCCCAATCGATGAAATGACTCGAGCATATCTTTGGCTACTTCTATCCCGATGATCCCGGTATATATCTCATCCACGGTTACTTTGTCTGAATCGTAATCACGAGCTTCGACTCCCAATACATCCGCCTTGATGCGAAGATTGGTATCTTTGGTGACCAAGATCGTTGATTTATGCGGCTCTTTCTCTTTTAACTCCAACGCCAACGCCAAGATTTTATGATCCATTTTTTCTAAAAGACCCAGCTCGGTGGGCAATTGGCGGTTCGAAAAAAGTACCCTGAGCGTACCTCCAGTGCTCAGAGCAACCCCTTGGCTCAAAAGTCCTATCTCCCGATATGCATCGATGACCCTGCCCACTACTCTTGCATTGCGGCCCAACTCGGATAAATCCATTTTGAATCCATCCAGCTCTTCAATCGAGTATAGTGGAATGATGACATCATTCATGCCAAATGACAATATGGCATTGGGATCGTGCAACATGACATTCGTATCGAGAATGAAGTTCGATTTCGATTCGGCCTTTTGATCATCTGAGCCTGGTTTTGAATCCATACTCTGTGGTTCTTTTTTTGTTGAACAACTTTTTTGGGTTGTGATTTTTTTCATATCGGCGGTTCCTAATCAGCAAAGTGCACCACCCGATCCCGGCCGGCTCTCTTGGCTCGATATAAGGCTTGATCGGACTTTTGAATCAGCTCTTGACCGCTGGATGCAGAATGTGGATAGGTGCACACTCCGAAAGATAGACTCACGTTAAATACAATATTTTTATATTGAAACTGCTTTTTCTTGATTTCGGTCCTAAATCTTTCCGCCAACAATATGGCGCCCATTTTATCGGTTTGAGGCATAATGACTGCAAACTCTTCACCACCATACCGACAAACATGATCGGTCTCCCGCGCTTGCTCCCTCAGGATCTCAGCAACCTGCTTGAGAACCTCGTCCCCTTTCGGATGCCCGTACGTATCGTTGACTTGTTTGAAATGATCGACATCCGTCAATATCAGGGACAAAGGCCGGCCATATCGCCGGGATTCGGCCAACACAGTATCTAGATTTTCGAAAAACATTCGCCGGTTATACAGTCCGGTCAACGCATCCGTGGTGGCCATGGTCTCCAGGCGCTCGTATCTTTTTGCGTTTTGAATGCTTATAGTGGCGATGTTCGATAAGGTTTCCAGGGTTCGTTTGACATCTTCGAACCTTCCGATCCGATTCTGAAAATAATCCGAGCTGGAGCTTCCCACCACCAAAACCCCAATGTTTTCTTCTTGGTCGTTCGGTAATTTCAGGGGAACCACCTTGACGGATCGAATTCCGACCGGATCTTGGTTTTCACCAAAGATTTTGCGCTGGCTGCGGATGCGTTTATCAAAGGCTGCGTCGGGAACAATGATGCCCTTGCGAACGGCCAAATCACATAAATGATGTGTTTTGGGCAGTTTCTGTCCAGCCTGTTTGCGTTTCCATGATTCGAGCTTTTGGTTGACATCCACAGCCTCAATCACCAAAGATGAATCTTCTTCGCATCGAAGCACCACACAAACCAAATCGGCTTCAGTATAAATACCCCGCAACGACGAAGCAACTTCGCGGATGACATCACGTAAACCGACGGCTTTGATCAATCCTTCGGAAGCGTCATAGAGCCCCCGAGCCTCGCTTTTGATCACATCCATCCGATTGAGTTGCCGTTCGGTTTTCCAAATACGAAGAATCTCGTGGCCCACCACCCGCATGAGCTTTTCGTCGTCTTCGCCAAACGGAACATCCACTTTTCGATCTGCGATAAGGACTCCTCTAAGGTGACCGATTCCTGCATCATTCCCACCAGGCACTAGCTCCATCAAAGGAACCCCCATAAACGACTTCAACTTGGGTGGGTCGCCATGATAGTAACCAAACCACCGTTGGGTGCGATCCAGATGATTGCGACAAATGCTGTCTCTGCGCTGCACGACGACTCCAAGAATTCCCTCTTTGGAATCCATGCTCGGTCGAAGCGAATGTTCGTCGGTGGTTATCGCATCGATGAGCGTCAATGTCTTTTCGTCTACTGATAACCAGTATACCGCTATTGTATGGGGACGCAAAGCCGCTTCCAATACACCAACCATATTTGCAACCCCAATCCCCAATTGTTTCACAGAGCTGCGTTGAAGATTTTTTCTACGGTTTTGCTCGTGGGCATCGTTGAGGTTTTGCTCTTGCGCCGCGGTCAAACCGCTGAAACGGTACTCTTCGGCCTGCCGATCAACCATTTGCATCATCGCCTTTACATGTTGCTCGCGTTTTCTTCTTTCCAAAGAAAGCCAGGTCCATTCCAGTGCTCCGACTACGAAAGGAAAGGCCACGATTACGGTCAAATGCACTCCCAAAATGGATACCGGTGCATGCATATCCGAGTACCAAGTCAACAACTCCAATCCCCAGGCACATCCGACCATCATTCCGCGGTTGGCGAAGGATGAATCAAAGCCTCCCACGGCGGCAAGAAAAATATACAAAAATGGATACAAGGGACTGGCGATACCGCCTGTGAGATGAAGCATAAAGTATAAAGCGGACAAGGCTAAAAGCTCCAGATGGAAAACCGCACGCCCTGCCCGAATTTCATCGGGTTTTTTGTCTCGTTCGTCTGCCAGTTGTCTCCAAATTCCGATACCCAACAACATGATCAGGGTAAAGGCCGTGACAATCGCCGGCAGGCTCAGCGCACGCAAATCGCCCCTCACCGACAAGGCTCCCACGGCCACAACGATCAACCAACTCACGAGTCGATTTTCAAACCAACGAATCGACCTGCCCACACCCTTCACAAGGCCCATCAGTCTCCTCTGGAATGGTTTCGGGATTGGGTCTTGGTGTCCGTCCTTGGTTTCTTTTGCTGCCGATTTCCGTATCGATCTGGCTGAACCGCCTCGCCATCTGATTCCGAACGAGTATCGTCCCCTTGAAAATGAAATACAATCTCATCCGGCCGGAGCAACCCCAGCTCCTCACGCGCCACTTTCTCGATATATTTGGAGTTGTCTCTCAATGCTTTGGCTTCGGCCGCCAATCTACGTATATCTTTCTCTAACAATTTGTTTTCGTTTGTTATTTTGTCAAGTTCGGCTTGAAGCGAGGCTCTTTTTCCTGAGCCGAAAGAGCCCAGAAGACCATACAAAAGCCAACCAAGCCCCAAGGCTGTAATCAACAAAAAGCCGGTCTTTCTATACGGCACCACTGTTGATTTACTCCTCAACGGTAGCAATCGCCAAGCGTTTGAGTCCGATCGTTACGGCCAGATCCATGGTGCGAACCACCCTCCAGTGTTCGGTCTTTTGATCCGCTTGTACAACTACCATGGTTTGAGGGTTGTCTTGATGCAATTGGCGCAATCGTTGTTCCAACTCAGCCTCTGCCACGACCTCACCACCCAAGACCGTGCGCCCATCTTTGAGTATGGCTATGACTACGTGTTTTGCCAGAGACGGGATCTGGGCACTCTTGGCTCTGGGCAGATCGAGCTCGATACCACCTTCTTTGACATTCACGGCAAACGTCGTGGTCAACAGAAAGAAAACCAGAAGTTGAAATACCATATCGATCAAAGGTGTCAACTCGAGTGTGACTTCTTCGTCACGAGCTTGATCGTCTTGAAAATTCAAGGTTCTCCCTCCGAAAATTCACCCGACTGGCCACCTACGGTCAATTGTTGGACCAATTGAAATGCATGCTGTTCCATCTCCATGACCATCCGGGAAACCTTGGCACGAAAAAAACGATAAAATGCATATGCCGGTATGGCAATGACCAGTCCGGTCGCCGTGGTGATGAGTGCCTGCCAAACTCCTGCCGCAACCACGCTCGGATTACCCACCACCTGCAACTGCTCCACCTCACGAAAAGCCTCAATCAAACCAAGTACGGTACCCAGCAGCCCCATCAAGGGCTCCAATGCCGATATCGTACCCAAGGTTCCGATATACCGAGATAAATCCGCCGATTCGGCCCGTCCGGCCATTTGGAGCGCTTCGGTGATTTCCGGCCGGGATCGATTGCTGTTTTGAAGACCGGCCTCCAATATCCTGGCTATGGTCGATTCGTTGGATTGACTGACCGCCAGAGCCGAATCTCGCTGACCGGTTTTGACCATTTCTTCAATTCGGTTTAAAAAAGTATCGGGAAATATCTTATTGCGCTGTAAAGACCAAAATCTTTCTATGATAATACAAAGAGCCAGGACCGATCCGAGCAGGATCGGTATCATCATGAATCCACCGCGTGTCAAGATATCCAGCATCGTAGCTAAATCCTATCAAATTTGGGTTGGGTTGCAAGTTCCTGTCATAAACCAAGAGGATTTTTACCGCATTTCTCGAAGCAATGGAACGATTATTTTTTCCAATTCACCCAGAGGTACGTATCCGGCCACAACCTGGCGAAGATCTCCATAGTGATCGAAGATCATCAATATCGGTAAGATATCGAGCCGGCCGAATGGGCTTCGACCTTTCCGGATGGATTCATCGGCCAATACAATCGGGTAGTTCAATTGCATCCCCAGGCTGAAAGGCTCAACGGTTTTTTGCACTTCATCTAAAGCCACGCCAATGATACACAATCCCTCCCGGGAGTATTTTCGATGCAGCGCCGCATAACCCGGTATGGACAGCATCGAAGCCTGCGACCAAGTCGTAAAAAAGTCCAGCATGGCGATTTTTCCCCGACAGACCGCCAGGCGGGTTTTTCCGCCTGAAGCGCTGTGAAGCGCCAAGGTATACGGAATCTGGTATTTTGTACTGTGGATACACGCAGGCATTGACGTGATGGTCACCAAAAATCCAAAGCAAATCATCATGAACTTGATTTTCATGTTCTCAATTGTACGATACCCACCCTCAAGTGCAAGGAAGAATCTAACTCGTTCCCGTATCAAAACTCCGTTTCTTGAAAACCGGGAAATACTAACTGCTGTATTTCGTTAGATTTGATCCTGGTCTCTGCCGCAAAACATCCGTTTTGCTATGGAAACCAGACTAGATTCGTATAAAAAAACCTCTCGATATTTCCGCTTTAATTAGGAGAATCTAGTGAGGATTCGGGTGACAGCTTTTGCAGTTGGAATTTGGATAATGCGCATTGGGATGACAGTCCAGACACTCCTGGTTTGGATTTGGAGTCGGCGTAGGTGCGGGAGTCGGAGTCGGAGCTGGTGTGGGTGTAGGTGTGGGTTGTGGAGTCGGTGTGGGTGTGGGTGCGGGAGTTGGAGTCGGAGTGGGCGCCGGATCATCTCCACAAACTTCGATCTTATCCGGGCAACAATCGTTGTATTTGGCGCATAAATTGTCGCACCAACAATCATCAGGGGATTTTTGATTGCAATAACCTACACAGCTACCCTCTCCCGGTCCGGGTGTGGGCGTGGGCGAAGGACTGTTGTCACAAACCTCCACTTTATCCGGACAACAATCATCATATTGCGAGCAGTTGTCATCACACCAACAACCATCCGGAGATTTCTTGCCGCAATATCCGATACACGATCCCGGTCCAGGATTGGGAGTCGGTGTAGGCGTAGGTGCGGGTTCGTCGCAGACTTCAACTTTATTCGGACAACAATCATTATATTGCGAGCAATTGTCATCACACCAACAACCGTCCGGAGATTTCTTGCCGCAATATCCGACACACGATCCTGGACTGGGTGAAGGAGTAGGCCCGGGCGTCGGAGTCGGGGTTGGGTTGGGCGTCGGTGTAGGGGTTGGATTGGGTGTCGGATTGGGGTTCCCGCCCGCTTCGTCGACCAAAGCTTCGAACCCTTTGAACGCATCCGAGGCTATCGAATCAAGCTGACTGGTAGGAGGCGAATGTGAGTTGGTGTACTCGACCGCCACCGCAATGTCGACGCCTGCGTTGATCTCCCAATCCAGCGAGCTTCCAACGGTTGTGCCCATTTTCTGCCCGCAATTGTAGGATCCCAATCCGGATGCGCTGCCCATTTTCGATGCCACCTGCTGGGATTTGGTATGGGTCGAGCCATTGTCGCAATGCGGATAGAGATAAAATCCCCCAAACGTGTGGGCATCCAAGATGCCCTCAATCCCGTTTTGCTGTATGAAACTTTGGTAGGCTTTGATTCCCGCGGATTGGCGATTGGTAAAATCGCGGTTCATATCAATGCCTTGAGAGTTGGTTCGCGAGTTTGGATATCCATCAACATTGAGAATGGGAATCACCCAAAAATTTTTATTAGAGTTGTTGAGCAAATACATGGCGACCACCGCGCCAACCTTTTCGTTTCCGTGAATACAACCGGCAAACAAGGCCTTGCCGCCACCTCCTTTTCCAAAAGCATAAATGGTCTTGCCCTGCTCACTCGTACCGATGGATTTCAAAGTACCTTTACCCTGGCTCTCCATCTGCTTGAGTTCTGTCACCATGCCGTCGTACGTGGGATACGTGAGATATGAGCCCGAAGTGTCGTAATAGTTGCGCATGGATTCTTCGTGGGTCTGCAATACCTCGATCTCAATCCTGCGACCCGCCAGTAAATCCGAATATTCGACGACAAACTGCCGGTATTCTTCTTCGGTCACATACATGTATACTTCATTGCGCCCGATAAGATCGACCGGATAATCCTGAGTTATGGATTTGATCAACCTCTCCGGACAAGTTACCCGAATCGTAGCCGGAAAGATCGCCTCTTCTCCGGTATCGATCTCTTCCGTGCTGGAAAGAC
The DNA here is from genome assembly GCA_041560255.1 of Myxococcota bacterium. Taxonomy (GTDB): domain Bacteria; phylum Myxococcota; class B64-G9; order B64-G9; family B64-G9; genus JBFFBT01. The sequence continues at coordinate 18,310 of JBFFBT010000060.1, forward strand.
CCCCCGACCCACATGCAGCCCAAATCGATACATTCAAGCCCAATACAAGAAACAAACCACACCGTTTTCGATAAAAATCCACAAAACACATGTCGACTCTCCTTATATTGTTCACTCCTTTCAAAAATAAACCATCATCACCCTAATAAAGTCAATATAAAACATCTTTAATTAAATATTATTAGTATTATTGTGTTCTTTTACGAACGAATCGACATACAATATATTCGTAATAATTTGATTTTTATAGAATTAATCTAGGTTCCGGCGGGCTTTAGTGCCAAAATCCTATTCCCAGCCCCATGTCGATATAGCCGTCTGCGAAATCTCCTGTGAAACTTATACTAAGATCGAAAGGACGTACAGTTTGAAAAAAGTCCCAACGAAACAACCTTATCTCAAAGCTTGCAGTACCGTGCAGCCTTATTTTCGCCTGCATGGTTCTGGCAGGCTCCAGGTAACTTCCCAGACGTACTTTGAGCAAATCCACCACCGGTTCGGTTTCTGCTCCCAAACGAAATCCAATCGAGACATTCTTTCCCGACTCCGATCTGATTTGTTCGAGAAATCCATCCATCCCGATCCCTTGGCTGGTAGGACCTATCAGCAAGAGCTCGGAGCTCAAGAGCAAGTACTTGCGAGGTATTTCCTCGTACGAGGCTCGAAGTCCGCTTGCATGCATCCTCTTCAAGTATTCGATCTTTTTCTCCAAGGCGCTGTCTTCGGCCTGACGTATGCGGTTTTCTTTCAACCACCAATCAGAATCTCGAGGTAATTCAGCCAAGCCCGGGCAAAGATTTTGTCCCTTTCGAGGAAGACCTTCTCGGCCTCTTTCGCGTACGATTTGTGCAGCCGCCCTTTTACAGCGTTGCAATGCGAGCCTGCGGTTTTGCTCCCGGGCCGGATCGATAGGATCCCGCCAAGCTCGGTTCAACGGTCGGGCGCCGAATTGCCAGGCAACCCCTAGTTGAATCTCCCAAGGCATATATACTTTACGTGGCAGCACATATCCCTGCACTTCGGTCACCGTCTGTCCGGATCCATTCTGCCTTTGCGTGGACTCGACCGGCAATCTGGCAGCCACTCCCAACCTCCAGGGTTTGCCGGGCAGTTTGAGCAACACACCCGACTCCAAGCCTTGCCCGTTGAAATCAACCAGTTTACCACCTTGAGGGGTTTTCATAGTAAGGTTGGCCATACGCAACCCCAACCCGGTTATGAGTCGACCCTGAAAAAAACCATATGCCATTCCGAAATGACCCTCAGACATTTCTATGTTGGTGGCCGCTCCATCGTGATTGGTTTCGTACTGCTGTATTCGAGTATCGACTCCCAACCCAAACAAACCGAACTGGAGTCTCAACCCCAAATTGACAAACATAAACCGGCCGACGCTCACTCCACTACCGTTGTTGAAAAAATCATCCTGACCGAAAACACCCGGGCGGAAAAGACTGAAACTGAGATCCCATTCAAACCAGTCCTGCTCAAACAAGTGTCGAGATCCATATGCAGCCGGATTCCAAGACACCGCGTTGATTCCTTCCGCCAGCGGCACATAGGCGCCGCCCATGCCGACGATTCGGCTGGATGCCAGGACTGGTCCGGTAACTACATCAATGTTGAAATCGTTCCTATCAAGCTCGGATTGGGCGTACAAGCAAGCGACCTGCAAAAAGACCAAAACCGATACAAGAATTTGGGCAGCGCTTTTCATCCAATCTCCAGAAAATTTAAAGACAGATTAATGCTCCCTCGGCTCGGTGGCAAGAATTTGATAAGAGATCTGCTCACCGCCGATGGAATCAATCAGTACAACCGTTTCAGCTCTCAGGTCACCTATCAAACCGACCAACCGGTCGTTCATCTAGATGAATCAAGTAGTTATGTATTGACAGGTGAAACGAAGCATGCTACGTTCCGTCCACCATGAATGGCGCAAGCAGGAACATAGCCTACAAACTTTACTGTAGGCCTGGTAATTGGGAACATGTTCATGAAGGCAAACCTACACTCCATCGTGTCCTGCCACGCTGACAACCCTATCGCTCGAGTGTCCATGTCGCCAACCGCAACAATATGCTCTGCGATGATTCGTCTTATGGCAAACCAAATCATTTATCGAACGCTCACCGACCGTTGTCGCAATATGCCGTTATGATGACAATGCAAGCAGTGTGCGTTTATTGGGAGGAACATTGAGTCACATTGATCAACAACAACTTCGTACCGACGTGATAGAAATACTTTCGAACCTTGTGGGTATCGGCGCTGAAAAAATTACCGATCAGGATCGCTTGCGGGAAGATTTGGGATTGGATTCATTACAAAGCATGGAACTGCTTTCACGCGTAAGTGATCAATACGAATTGGATCTGGAAGTAGAAGACGTAATGGATGTCGAGACGGTTGGAGATGTGATCCATCAATTGGTAGAGTATATTCAGGCCAACATTCCAAATTGACCATCATCGATACAACCAAGATATCCGTAATGGTCCCAGGTTCTGCAGTGCTTTGAGATAAAGGGGGGGCAATGCAAGCCTGCAGGAGGAGACTAGATGAGTGATTATCCTGAAAAGATGAACGGCGAGATCCAGGCGATTCATACCCTGCAATCCAGTGGGCTTGACACATACGCCCGGGAAGTATCTTCGGGTTGCGGCGCTACGATCACCGTAGAAGGCAGAGAGAGTATTAATTTCATCTCCAACAGTTACCTTGGTTTTTCACTCCATCCAAAAGTCATTGAAGCCTCCCGAACCGCCCTGAAGAAATATGGCATGGGTACGGGAGGCTCTCCGGCGGCCTGTGGCACCACCAGCCTGCATCTCAAGCTCGCCGAGCGCATCGCCGCCAATTATGGCAAAGAATCCGCAATCATATTTGCTTCCGGGTACCAAGCGTTGGCCGGAACCATCCAGGGCTTCATGGACCGAAAATCGACCGCATTATTGGATGCTCTTGATCATAGAAGCATCATCGATGGTTGTGTCCTGTCCGGCTGCAAGGTGCGCTCATATGCCCATAACGATATGCAAGATCTAGAACGTTTGCTTGAATCGACCGCAACCAAGCCCGGATTCAAAATGGTTATCGTCGACTCGGTATACTCCATGGATGGAGATATTGCTCCCTTACCGGATATCCGCGCTTTGACCAAGAAATTCAATGCGGGATTATTGCTTGATGAAGCCCATTCTCTGGGTATCCTGGGGCGGAGCGGAAAAGGATTGCTGGAGCATTTCAATCTTTTTCCGGATTCAGAAATTGTCAGCGGCACGTTTTCGAAGTTCGCGGGCGCAGTGGGTGGTTTTGCCGCAGCCAGCAAGGATGTTATTGATTTTCTTCGTTTCTATTCAAGCCCATTTGTTTTCTCGGCATCCATTCCACCTGCGGTTGTGGCCGCCGTGGATGCATCGTTCGATCTGCTGCAAGACGAACCTCAATGGCTCGATCGATTGTGGGATAACGCCCGGTACATGCTGCAAGGATTGAAGGATTTGGGCTTCGACACCGGACATTCCTCGACACCGGTTATCCCGGTCATGATTCGAGATACCCAAAAAACTCTTGTGATGAACCGCATGTTGCTGGATCAGGGTGTGTTTGCATCTCCCGTTGTACATCCCGGGGTCCCGCTTCGAAAGGAGCGCCTGCGTCTGGGCATCATGGCGACCCACACCCGTAAACATCTGGATAAAGCCCTGGAAATTTTTCAATTTATCGGAAAAAAACTGGAGGTGATCGAATGAACGACCAAATTCGCGCGGTTCAAGTTGGATGCGGTCCGATTGGGTGCAGTGTCATGTCGCTCGCCTGGAAGCGTGACAACATCGATCTGATAGGTGCCATCGACACCGATCCAAAACTCATCGGAAAAGATATCGGGAGGCTTTTGAACCTCGATCAGGATACCGGAATCATCGTAACCGACGATATTGCCCATATACTCACGAGCCAGAAAGTCGATGTTGTCTTCCACACCACCGGCTCTTCATTAGAAAAAATCGCCGACCAGCTCGAGACCATCATGTCGATGGGTATCAACATCGTCTCGAGCTGTGAAGAACTTTCCTATCCCCATCATAAAAATCCTACTCTCACGAACAGGCTCGATGCCATGGCCAAAAATCAACGGGTAACCATTCTGGGTACTGGAGTCAACCCAGGATTTTTAATGGATATCTGGCCTTTGTTTATGACCGGGGTATGTCAAAAAGTAGCCTCCATCCGGGTGGTGCGAATTCAGGACGCCACAACCCGAAGACTGCCGTTTCAAAAGAAAATCGGTGCTGGATTATCCCCGGAGGAGTTTGAAAAAAAGATACAAATCGGAACTTTGCGTCATGTCGGCCTACCTGAATCCGCTGCTATGATCGCCGCGGGATTGGGATGGAATATCGATGACATGACGGAAACGATTGAACCGGTTATGGCCGATGAGCCGACTTCCAGCTCCTTCATCAGAGTTGAAAAAGGACAAGCCAGAGGAGTCAAGCAGGTGCTTATAGCCAAA
>JBFFBT010000061.1:0-22731 GCA_041560255.1 Myxococcota bacterium
CAAACACCCGGAATAACACCAGATTTATGTATTGGCTCGAGACCAGAACGTAAATTGCCGCTCATCCCGGCCGCCAAGGAAATGTCTGCAACCGAGCCGATCCCCGACCATTTGTTGGCCGCGGGTGGTAAGGCGGCATTCTGGGCGACGGTTTGATTATGCGCCGGTATGGCCTGATGCACTGGTTGGGTTGGTTGTGCCGCCGGCGCTTGTGCGCTGTACGTAGGGTTTTGGGTGACTGGGAGATTCGGTGAATTTGGAGGCAGGGTGTTTGGTGTTTGTATAACTTGGGAAGGGGTTGTGGACTGTTGTTGAGAAACCCTTGGAGCTTCAGGGTTTGCGACCGGGATCGGTTTCGGTGTGGGTGTGGGTTTTCTCGGGGGGATGCGTTGGGTGAATCGAGGCTCATCGTTTTGCCGCGAAGACGCTTTTGCAATTGCGATTCTTTTCAAAGATCCGGAAAGCAACCGCACTACTTTATGGGTTGTACGGCGGGTCAGAGAGCGCCTTCTGGTAGGGTGGGTTGTATTGAAAACCGTTCTCCCGCTAAAATCAAACAGAAACAACTCGATTTGTTCCTGACCCTGGCTGGATTTTACCGCACCCACCAAAACTCCGTCGAGATTCATGTCTCTGGCAAGCTTTTGAATGTTGGTTTTCCAAAGGGCTTTGTTTTGAGGTATTCGATGACGTTTGGCCCGCCGCAAGTATTGGTTGAACGACAGCACTCGTATACCCTGATTGCGCATGCTGTCGGTCAATATTTTTTTTACGTTAGCCGCAGTTTTCCTGGATGCACCTGAAAAGTTGGATATCACCACGGTTTGCGCGCGGACAAAGGATGAAGACAAGATACATACCGCAGTCATCATAAGAACATGAAGCAGGTTGCGGCGAACTAGGTATGAGAAATTCAATCTTTTTACTGCATCATCCATCGTCTTTAGGCTCCTTAGCATACCATACCACCTCTACCATTATCATGAAGGTTGGGACTTTAGTCAAGGATCCCCCTTGTCAAGCTGATAAGAATATGCTCTATTCGCGAACGGAATCATATCGGCATGTGGAGCGAAAGTGATGGAAAAGCACAGCAAAAGTCCGATCATAGCAATAGACGGTCCATCGGGAAGTGGAAAAACGACGGTTGCCAGATTGGTTGCGGAGAAATTGGGTTTTCGATTGGTCGATACGGGAGCATTGTATCGCAGTTTGGCTCTGGCGGCGGTTTGGGCTGGTGTGGATGCCGATGATGAGGCCGGATTGAGGACCTTGGCAGAATCATTGCAGGTTCGTTTTGAAAAACAACCCTCGGGTCAAGCCGTTTTTCTCGATAACCAGGATGTTACCGATAGCATCCGGACACCCGAAATATCCCAGTTGGCATCCAAGGTATCGGTGTTTCCGGGTGTGAGGCATGCTTTGCTCACAGTGCAGCGGAAAATGGGGAGGGGCGGGGCAGTGGTGTTTGAAGGCCGGGATGTCGGCACGGTGGTGTTTCCCGATGCACAGATCAAAGTTTTTCTCACCGCATCCTCGCAGGTCAGAGCAGAAAGGCGATACAACCAATTAAAAATGAAGAACCCCACTGTGGAGCTATCTGATACGGTCGACCAAATGCAGCAACGGGATGAAAGAGATACGAACCGGGTTGTTGCTCCTCTCAAACCTGCCGAGGATGCAGTACTTCTGGATACTTCGAACCTCGACGCGCATGAAGTGTCGATGTGTGTCATTACATTGGTCGAGCGTAGTATGGGCATATAAAGCATGAAGCGTTCGATGACCATCATCAAAACCAAGCAAGCCGGGTTTTGTTTCGGCGTCAAAAGAGCTGTGCAATTGGCGGAAGAGATCTTGGAAAATGCGAGAACGCCGGTTTTCAGTTTGGGCCCATTGATGCATAACTCTTTGGAAGTAAAAAGACTTTCTAAAAAAGGATTGATTGTAAGAAATAGCATCCAGGATTGTGTGGGGGGAGTAACCTTGGTACGTACGCATGGTATTTTGCGTGAAGAGTGGGAGCTTTCCCAAAAATTGGGAATCGAGCTGGCTGATGCGATCTGCCCGCATGTCATACATTCGAAAACGAAACTAGAACAGTTCGGTCGAGAGGGACGCACGGTGTTTTTGGTTGGGGATCCAGGTCACCCCGAGGTTCAGGCTCTGCTGAGTTGGGCCGTGGGACCGATATATCTTCTTAGCCGATCGAATGACGTACCATTCTTGGATCCTGCGACTTCGATTGGGATACTGGCCCAAACCACCCAGTCGCATCGATTTTTCTCCGAAATGGTTTCTTTGGTCTCAAAACGCTATCAGAATGTTGATGCGGCTACCACAATTTGTAAAGATGCCGGGCAAAGACAGCAAGACGGAATGTCCTTGTCCAAACAAGTAGACCTGGTGGTGGTTGTCGGCGGAAAAAACAGCGCGAACACCTGCCGACTGGCCGAAATTTGCCGGACGATACAGCCCCGCACGATTCATATCGAATCAGCCCAAGAGCTATGTGGAATTTCTCTCTCAGGGATCGAAAAAGTGGGTTTGATATCGGGAGCTTCCACCCCGGATTGGATTATCGAAGAAATCGAGACCAGGCTGTCTAAAAACCCGGGATGAACTTTGCCGCACATTCACCAAAGATGGTGAAGACGCGTGATGTTTTGAGCACTTGTCTTTCAATCCACATGCTTTGAAGGCATATGTAGGTCACCGGATAGAAGCCGAAGCTTCAGACCCGCTTTTTTGGATCCATCATCATATTGAGGTGTTTCGGGTTTCGACTCGTTGGCTTGGATGTAGGCAAATACGTCTTGCAGGTCTACATATCCCTTGCCGTCGATATCGGCATTGATCGATTTTCCGGTGACGGTACACCCATTGAGAGCCGATAGCAAATGATAATTGAATTCACCATGGCAATACCTCACTCCATCTACTACCTCGTTTTCGGTATCGGCCGGCGTAGCCACTTCGTTGCTCCGGCAAGCCGTCAAGATGACGGTTCGATCCGAACGTAAATCATCGATAAAACCTCCGCTGAAACACTGTTGCATGCAAAATATTCGATAAGCGTGAGGAATTTTGTTCACAAGTGCGGCAAATTCTTTGTCGCGAAGATTGGTGTCCATGAGACACAATATAGCGTGTCCCGGGATGATGCTTCCGTGATCGAATGTCCATACAAAAAGAAGATCATTGTCGGTCATTTGAGGAAATCCGTAGGTTCCTTTGGACAACCCTTCGAAAACTCTGGCTACATTGTACGTAGTGGCCGAAAAATTGGTAATGGAAGGATCGGGCCGGTAACGTGGATTGGGCCGTTTGGGGTTGGAATAGTCCGAACCGTTGCCATATAAGACACAGATGTTGTCGGCCGAAAATCCATTGTTTTTAAGAGCTGCATGCATCAATACTACATCGAACCAAAACTCTTCATATCCATTCTCTGCCATATCTCCGGATATGAGAACCGCATATTTTCGACTCATCACTACGCCTCCATCTTGATTTGCACGACTTTTTTCAAATCGCAGTCCAGAGTCCAAAAAGCGTAATCCGGGTCCAACGCCAATCCGGCTGGTTGTTCAACCGGCGATGAGAATGAATTTTCGGTCCATTCACCCTTGGGTGTAAACTGACTGAACTCTTTGTTGCGGGCATCAATGGTCCAAAGATATTCTTCGATTTGATCGAAGGAGATGCCTTCCGGTTTGGGCCCCCGGGTCCAAAACCGCTGAACTACGGCTTGTTTTTTTGGATCGATCCTAAATATCGATGACGAATACCCGGCTTGACAAGCCACCCATAGGTCACCTTGTCCCCAAGCAATATCTGCGATCTGACTGGCCGGAGCCTGCAGAATACCGATATCTCCTTGTTTTAGGTCTGTGAGCAACAACAGCGGAGTGGTTTCATTGTTGTTGGGATTGATTCTATAAATTTGTTTTTGCAGTCGATCTGCAACCAAAAAATCTTGTCCATCCCAGGTCATTCCTCCAGGATGAGCGACCGGGGAGTTGATCCTTTGTAGATTTTGATGCATGTCTTCATGAGCCTTGGATGCATGAAAACGATTTGAGGAGTCGAGATTGCCGGAGGTCCAGATTTTTCCATGAACCCAGGCAAGTCCATGGAGGTTGTCTTCGGTCGGATGATATGACTGAAGAATACGTGCTTTGACCATGGGCATTTTCCTCCTTAAATATGAATATTGTGGCAAATTGGTGCACAAACGACCATAGCATGTATTTTCTGATTGGATCCATTGAAACCTACTCGGCACAACCGGTATGAATCAGGCTTGATGGATATCGAGTATTCTCAATATTTCGATTTCGGTAGAGGTATTTCTATGGTGCCATTGCACCATAGCTATCGGGCTGCCTCCGGGAGGGTACAGCCAGAAAGGTTCAAAATGATTGGGGGGAGGGAAGTTGTCATGGTCGAAAAGACTTGGAGATAGTTTACGACCCATGGATAGAGATACAGCGATTTCTTGCGGCACATCGATGCGTTTCAAATGTCCCAATGCATGCTCGATAGGTAATATGCGCTTGGAAAATTCAGTATGATCGAGCGGCAGGAGATCTTGTAAGGCATGGGCTTGGTCGATATCCCAACCCGAACATGAAGTTCTTTCGAGCTGGGTCAAATGTCCAACGCAACCCAGTTTTACTGCAATATCGAAGGCCAGTGATCGGATATAGGTTCCGGAGGTGCAGGATACATCAATTTCCAACCAGTTCTTTCCAAATGCCAGGAGCTCGAGAGAATTGATTCTGACTGTGCGTAATTTACGTTCGGCTTCTTGCCCCTGGCGGGCGAGCTCATACAGGCGTTTGCCTTCGTGATGAAGCGCAGAGAACATAGGCGGGGTCTGGGTGATTTCACCCCGAAAGCTCTCCAGGCAATCTTCGATCAATTTTTCGTCGAATGTGGGAATTGCGGCTTGACTGACAATCGTACCGGTTCTGTCCAAAGTATCGGTTGCTTCGCCCAATCGAACAACCGCCCGATAACGTTTTTTGTTGGGCAAGAATCGGACCAACTTGGTGGCTTGTCCCAGACAGAGCGTAAGCAATCCTGTCGCCATGGGATCCAAAGTGCCGGCATGCCCGATTTTCGTTTTTCTACATAATGGCTTTATCCGCCTGATGACATCAAAAGACGTACAATCGGGTGGTTTTCGAATTGGGAGAAAACCATGCAATGGAGTGAGTGATTGTTTTTTCATTCTTCCAGAGCAGCTTCGACGGCTCGATAGATGATTTCTTTTGCGTCTTTGACTGAGCCGGTCAGGCTGCACCCGGCGGCTTTGGCATGTCCGCCTCCGCCAAACTTGCGTGCAATGGCGGCAACATCCTGCATCCCGCTGGAACGGAAACTGACTTTAATGTTCTGTTGATCTATTTCTCGAAACTGTATGGCAATTTCCACGCCGGCGATACCACGAGGGTAGTTGATGAATTGATCAGTCATATCGGCGGTTGTTCCGGTCACTTCCAGCATGTCGCGGGTTATGTGTATGGACGCATAACGCTTTTGCTCATCGGTATACAAGGTCTCCAATACTTTGCTCAACAGGCGCCAGCGTTCGATCGGGTTCGATTCGAAAATATTTCTCGTCATTTCCCAAGGAGAAACCCCTTTTTCAACCATTTCAGACGCACATCGCAATGCCGCCGGAGTGGTATTGGCATATCGGAATGAACCCGTGTCACTCACGATCGAGCAGTATATGCAGCGGGCTAGATCGAGAGAGAATTCGATCGGCAGGTTTTTTGCAATTTGGTAGATCATTTCTCCGACCGAAGATGCACTCGGATCCAAAAAGTAAACCTCACCCAAGGGTTCGGTGGTTAGATGGTGGTCGATGCTGACGATACGACCGAGATTTTCTTTTTCGGGCAGACGGCCCACACGGTTTAATTCACTGCAGTCCAACACAATTGTGGTATCAAAAACCTCGCCTTCGCAATTCGATTGTATTTTATCTGCACCCGGGAGAAAAAGATAATTGAAAGGTACTGGATCGGAGTTGTAGAGAAATGGTGTTTTCCCGAGTAGAGAGATGAGGTGATAGATGGCCAGCATGGAGGCAATTGCGTCACCATCAGGATTTGCATGGCTGGTGATGAAGAAATACTTTCCAGCTTGTATGGCCTGGGCTACCTCGGATGCCGAGCCTCTCTTTTTGCTCGGATCGTCCCAACCCTCGTTTTTCCGGACCTCGGCCAAAAGAGTCTCGATTCTGTCTCCTTGGTCGAGACTATTGTCATATTTGAAGTTGAGCTCCGGCAGTTTTTTGATTCGCAAGCGTTTACCCAGGGTTTTTCGTATATATCCGGCCGCGCTTTGAAGACCTTCGGTGGAATGTATCTTGTCTTCCTCGGTGCCCAACATAGAAAAATACACCCATGCTTGACTGAAATCGGGGGTAATGTCTACTCCCGTGATGGTAATGGAGCCGATGCGCGGATCTTTGAGCTCCTTGACCAACAGCAAACTGATTTCCTCCTGCAATTGCTCGGCTACCCGTTGTTTTCTAAAGCTGGTTCCCATATCAAACCCCAAAGCTCGCTGTGTGTATGGTTGAAATGAATTGGTTCATATCTGCTTCTCCATCATGGCGTGACATTACCTGATAATTCGGTATCTGCCAAATTACCTGGATATCGATTTCGATTTGAGGAAGCATATTGCATGCCGGAATCCTAGAGGCACACGAGCTTCCTGTCAACCCCGGGTCGGCATGATCGGGTTGAATTTTCTTTGAAAATCCTAGCGCATTATTTCGTACAAAATGAAAAAAATAATTTCGAAAGTGATGAGCACCACGATGGCCCATTCCAATCTCAAACTTTTCCGGGTTGAAAGAAAATCAAACAAAAACGAAGTATTGTCTGCAAGAAAATCCAGCTTCACGCTGATGGTCTCTTGACGATCCTCCAACTCAAAGAATTCGTAGAGAGAGGAGTAAAGAGTTTCCAATTTCTCGGACTCCCACGTGGCTTCGGGTTTGTCAAACAAAGCAAGTTTGTTGAGCACAGCGTATCGGGTTCCCATTGCAAAGCCGGTGCTTTTCAGGATTCTTCGGGTTGGGAGGCGCACTTGACCGCGTTCGCGGATTTCTTTCAAATAGGAACCGAATTCGTCCAGGGTTTTATCAACTTCGAGCTCAAGATAATCTAGGGCTACCGATTGGGCCAATAGATGAGAGATAACACACAACACCTCCGGATCGGCAGATCCATCCAGCAGTATCTGATCAAAAAGTATTTCCAAGTTTTCACGATGGGTCTCAACGGTGAGCCGATCTTCGACTTCTTCGATCAATCTCGCGTCTGGAACAATCAGTGTAATTTCATGTACCAGTTTTCGGGCTACTTGTTTGTCGAAATTCCAGAAGACCAGTCCGCCGAAGCTGGTCAGGCAAACTTGGTGTTCGGTTCCAAAGCGAATCAATAAAGTATCATCGAATATCTGACTACCGGGAAATCGAGCCAAGACTTTCTTGAGGTCGATGGTGGAATGAAAGTACCAAGCCTTGAGTGGTATCCGCATTATAGATTGAGAATCTCCATCTCTTGTTGAGTGATGAAAGCCGTTCCCAAAGAATCAATGTAGCTGATGGCGCGATCCAGTACTGAGTTGACCACGCGGCGATCATTTCCCACGCAGGCCAGGCCGAGCTCGGCTCGGCGATGATCATCATTGAGATCGGTCTCCGCGATGGCGATTGCATAGCGATTGCGGGTGCGTTGTAGTATCTGTTGGATTACGCGACGTTTCCCTTTCAGAGAGTTGTTATCTGGTATTTGAAGCATCAGGCGTATGACCCCGACAACCATTTCAAAGACTCCAAGTAAAACGAACTGCATACAACCTCAAAAACCGGTTATAGAGAAGGGCGTTCTTCTTCCAGCTGAAATGCTTCGATGATGTCGCCTCGTTTGATGTCGTTGTAGTTCTCGAGACCAATACCACATTCATAGCCGGATTGTACTTCTCGTACGTCTTCCTTGAATCGTCTGAGGCTCGACATTCGACCCTTGTGGACTTCTACGCTGTCTCTAACCAGCCTGACCATGGCATTTCGAAGTATCTTTCCATCCAAGACCGATACACCGGCAACCGTACCGACCTTGGGAACGTTGAATAGTTCTCTGACTTCTGCACGTCCGAGCAAATTTTCTTTTACAGTGGACGGCAACAACCCGGTCTGAGCCTTGCGAATGTCCTCGGTCAGATCATAAATGACTTTATAGGTTCGAATCTCCACCCCGGTGTTGTTTGCCAATTTCTTGGCATTGTTGTCGGGTAGGGTATTGAATCCTACCAGAAGCGCTTTGGATGCAGAAGTCAAGTTGACATCGGTCTCGTTGATGGCGCCGACACCGTGATGGATCACTTTGACGCCCACTTTGGGGGTGGACAGTTTCTCGATGGCTTGTTTAACCGCTTCGGCAGTGCCTTGTACGTCGGCTTTGACCACCAATTTGAGCTCCAATTTCTCGTTGCCTTGAAGTTTTTCGTAAAAATCCTGCAGATTTAGCCTCGCAGTTTGACCTAGAAGTGCCGCTTTTTGCTCTTCTTGGCGGTGTTGGATAATGTTCTTGGCTTCTTTCTCATTTGATACAACGTTAAAGGTTTCACCTGCCAGTGGGACTTCATTGAGACCGAGTATCTGCACCGGTCGGCCGGGAGTAACATTGTTGGTCGTCTTACCGTCATGATCGAACATCATCCGCATTCTACCAAATGTGGTTCCAACTACGATGATATCGCCTTTTTTCAGCGTGCCCTCACGAACCAACAGAGTTGCAACCGGGCCTTTTCCGCGATCCAGGCGTGCCTCGATCACGGTTCCGTTGGATTTTTTGCTGGGATTGGCCGTAAGCTCGAGCAATTCGGCCTGCAACAGTATGTTTTCCAATAAATCGTTGAGACCCGATTTCGTTTTGGCGGAAACCTCTATGACCATCGTATCGCCGCCCCATTCTTCGGGGACCAATTTATATTCAGTCAAGGATTGTTTGATTCTGGATGGATCCACGCCGGGCAAATCCATTTTGTTCACCGCTACGATGATTGGTACACCTGCTTCTTGGGCATGATGAATGGCCTCGGATGTCTGGGGCATGATGCCGTCGTCTGCAGCCACAACAAGCACAACGATATCCGTAATACTTGCACCCCTGGCCCGCATGGCCGTGAAGGCTTCGTGGCCGGGTGTATCGATGAATGTAACCGATCCTTGCGGTAGTCGGACTTCATAGGCTCCGATATGCTGGGTAATACCACCTTCTTCCCCCTCGGTTACATTGGTTTTGCGTATGGCATCTAAGATTGAGGTTTTGCCATGGTCGACGTGACCCATTACAGTAACCACCGGTGGTCTTGGCATGCGATCCTCTGGACTTTCGTTTTCGGTGCCGAGAAAGGATGCTTCTTTGAATGATATATCTTGAACCTGGTGATCAAACTCCTGAGCAACCATACTTGCTGTAGCCAGATCGATGTTGGGATCGGAGCGTAAGTCGTCGATGGGCTCACCCATTTCTCTCAACTTACTGTTGATTTCGATGACCTTTACACCCATGCGCCTGGCCAACTCGCTGGCCGTAATACTTTGTGATTCTATTTTTATAACCCGTTTCTGGGCCTTGGGGGTGGTCACGGCGGTTTTCCGACCGCTCTTGCGTTGCGCTTTTTTCCTGCGTCCCAATCCCGGGGTATAGGCAGGTGAGAACGCATCGAAGAGTTGTTCTTTCATATCTGCCTGTTGATGCTTGCTGACCGTGGCTTTCTTTTTACCTTTACTTTGCTTGGACATGTCGATGAACTCATGTCCACGACCTTCTTTTCCCGGCACTACTTTTAATACTCTGATTCCGGAAGGTTTTCCGGGTTGGCCGGGTTGGCTGGGCGGCTGTTGGGATGAGGGTGCCTTGGAAAAATCTCTGGGAGCAGGTTCCATAGGTTTATTGGGAACGGCGCGGCGGATAATTTTGGTCTGGTATTTGTAGGTTTCTTTTTTGGCGGGTTTTTCTTTGAGCGGAGGCTTTTTCTCTTGTTGTTGCGCGGTAGACTCCTTGTCGGTCGGTGCCGCCGCTTCGGTTTCCTTCTCGGGGGCTTTGGGAACATCGAGAATTTCCGGAGTCTTGGTCTCAGTTGCCACTTGCAATGGTTCAGTTTCAGGTTCAACTTCAATCCTCTCGATTTCAAGGGTTGCTGCATCAGCCGCATCGGTTGGAATCTCAAGAGGGATTTCAGTAACTGAATTCATGATTTCATCCTGTGGCTCAACGGATTTGGTGTCCGGAATCGGTTGGATCATATCCTCTTCTGGTTCAGCTGCATTGGATTCAAGGGTTTCTTCCGGTTCTACGGGTACACTTTCCTCTTCCGGTGCCGGGATCTCGTGAGAGAATTCATCCGATGCCTCGGATGGATGCTCGACCGATCGGGCACGCCGGCGTATGATCCCCTTGCTGACTCTTTTTTCGACAATGCTGGATTTGTGATTTTCCTGGTAGCTGGCGATAAACCTTGCAGCTTGATCAGCATCCAGAGAGCTGGCATGGCTTCTTACGTCCAAACCCAAAGCTTGCAGTTTCGACACTACCGTTCTGCTGTCGAGATTAAGTTCTTTTGCGATTTCATATACCCGCGTTTTTGACATGTGAACACCTACCTAAAAACTGCTACTGGGCATTTCCAGCGCGCTGTGTGGGCATCTTGCCGTGGACTGTCTTCGCTGTCAACTGACTTCTTTCAAGCTGGAGATACGATGCCATTGATTCTGTCAAGTGTTTAAGTTTGTTTGCTTCTTCAGTCAATCTTTTTGACATTCCTCGATGCAAAACCGCGCTAACCGCAACGGGTTTACCCCGGCCGAAAAGAGCGTGCTCATCATTTGTCAATGCCTGGATGATGGGTATTCCCTGTGGATGAATCCGGTTGTGGATCCAACGCACGAGCGATGTAGAAGCGTCTTGTGAGAGGATAATTGCCGCTGCTCGCTTTTTTTCACAGGCTTCTTCAACTTTGTTTCTGCCTGTTGCCAGCCAACCACTTCGCAGGCAGACCGATAGGATTGACAAGATCTGATCCCGGCATGCTTGAATGAACGAATTCCAAATTTGATGTGCATCCACGTTTCGTACCGGAAACTGCAAGGTTCTCGCGAGGCTGTTGGTTTTAAGAGCCTTTTCGAGGCAATTTCGGTTCGGGCATAAATGAACACCTCTTCCGGGAAGTTTCGCATAGAGGTCGGGCCGCAATTCGCCATCCGGACTCAGCACCAATCTCAATCCACGAGCTCTGTGGATTAAATCCCTGCATCCGGCGCAGATTCTTTGTGATCCCGCCCTACGTCCATATCTCTTCTTACGGCGATGATTCAAGTTCACTCCTCGAGGTTCTCGGGCTGCTCGCTGGATGTTTTTTCGGTTTCTATAGACGGCAAGGAATCATCTTTGAGATCTACTTCCTTGCCTATCGGGTCTGATTCGGGATTGACTTGCGGAAGGAAGGATTCCCTGGCTTGTTCTTCGAGATAGTTGGAAATGGCCTGTTTAATCTGCCGGGCTTTTTTGATGCCGATGCCTGTCACTTCTCCCAATTTGACTACATTGGTTTCCATGTGAACCTGCTTGATGGTGTAGTATCCACCCTGAGCCAATTGTTGTACGGTTTTATCTCCAATTCCACGTATCTCATTAAATCGTTGTCGTTCTCCCTCTAGGCCTAACTCGGAGCTTTCGGCTTCCGAGAGGCGCATTTTGGCTTCGCTGCGCAGAAGATCCTCTTCATCGGCAACGACCTTGGAGGCGGAACGTTGCATTTTTTCAGCCAGCTTTCTCCCGATACCAGGAACTTCGGTGAGCTGCTCGATGTCAGACATCATGATGTCTTTTGCAGAGCGAAAGCCATACTTGTAGAGCGTATCAATCATGATATCTCCGACTCCTTCAATCTGTCCGAGAGAGTTGATGGCGTTTTTCCACATTTCAGCAACCCGGGATTCCGAGTTGATATCGAGCCGCCAACCGGTCAATTGTGAAGCCAGGCGGACATTCTGTCCTTTTCGCCCGATGCCGAGTGATAGTTGATCGTCCGGAACGATGATCTCCATCGAATGGGTATCCTCGTTGATGATCACCCGGGAAACCTCCACCGGCGCCAGAGCGTTGCAGACGAAAGTCGCCGGATCGGGGCTGAAAGGAACAATGTCGATTTTTTCACCCCGCAATTCCTGTACGACTGCCTGGACGCGAGCTCCCTTCATGCCGACGCAGGCACCTACCGGATCCACATCGCTGTCGCGGGAAGATACGGCAATTTTCGATCTGGCCCCAGGCTCGCGGGCGGCAGCCTCAATTGTAACGATTCCTTCATCAATTTCAGGTACTTCCATCTCGAATAATTTCACCAGAAGTCCAGGACTGGTCCGGGAAAGGATGATTTGCGGTCCCTTGGCTTCGGGTTGCACATCTGTGACAAATGCTTGAATCCGATCACCTGCTCGATAAGATTCTCTGGGGACTTGTTCTCTGACCGGTAAAACCGCTTCGGCTCTTCCCAAGTCGACTACGATGTTTCCACGCTCGAAGCGGCGCACGACCCCGGTCACCAGTTCGGCTTTCCGATCCCTGTATTCTTCAAAGACGATCGCGTGATCGGCTTCTCGTACTTTTTGAATCAATACTTGTTTGGCGGTTTGTGCCGCAATTCGGCCCAATTCTTCGGTGCTGAGCTTGATACCGAGCGAATCGTTGACTTGAGCTTCGGGATCCAGGCGACGAGCCTCTTCGATTCCGATTTCCAATTCGGGTTCCAAAACCTTTTCAACCACGTTTTTAAATTCGAAGATCTCGATTTCACCCAGCTCCTCGTTGAAATGGGCTTCGAGATCCTTATCGGGACCAAACTTTTTTCGAGCGGCCGTAAGCATGGCGGCTTCCAACGCCTCGACGAGCACCTCCTTGTCGATGCCTTTTTCTTTTCCGACGACTTCCAACGTATGATTTAAGTTAGGCTGCATGACAGGCTCCTAATCGGCTTGATTTTGTATATTTGGAGACAATGCCTCCAAGACAGGGACCAAATTTGCTTTTTCAACCAAGGACCATTCAATCTCGCATTGTCGACCATCAATGTTCAATATAATTCGGTCGTCATGCAATCCGTTCAGAATACCCTTGAAATTTTTCCTGCCATCCACCGCATTGCGGGTTTTAAGCGTGATTTCACGCCCGGCAAAGCGATTGAAATCATCGGGTTTCACAAGCGGTCTGTCCAATCCAGGTGAGGATACTTCGAGGTGGTAGTTTCCGTCAATGGGATCTTCAAAGTCCAACACATGCGATAGCTCACGGGAGAAGACCTCACAGTCATTGATGCTCACACCTTTGGCGCCGTCGATATAGACACGTAGTATCCAGCCGAGTGCCTCTCTTCGGTATTGCACTTGGACGATTTCGAGATCGTGGGAAGCGGCCAAGGGTTGGCATAACTGTTCAATCGTTTTTTCAATCGTTTCCTTTCTCATCCAATGCTCCGAACCAAAAAAAAGAGCGGGCCTAAGGCCCACTCAAAGATGTTACAAACCATGAAGACGTGCAGACTTTAACATCAAAAATATCGTTTTACAAGAAAAAAACAATATGTGTATTGGTCGGGTAGGCCGCAAAAAAGCTGTATCGATCATGACGAAAAAAGGAGGCTTCAAGCCTCCTTTTTTCGATAAAGCTGAGGGACTAGGATTCGAACCTAGATAAGCAGATCCAGAGTCTGCTGTCCTGCCATTAGACGATCCCTCATTGATAGACCTTCGACATGTGGTATGCTATCGCGTTCTTCTACGAGTGGGTTTTGCGGGTCTATTTTTCTGTTTGCTTTTTTCGGATTCGATCCTTTTTATCTCTTGTTCCGAAAAAACAACGAATATCCATCCTGCACCGTTATGCTCATACACATTGATGCCTTCCCAACGATCGTTCGGCTTGGTGTTTTGGTAGTGTACCGCCCGCATGGAGGAAGTATTGATGATTTTCAACTTCTTTATGGATCGGTTCTTCCAAAAAATGCTGTCGTAGTATTTGACGGTGCCGTCATATGTCCGAGGTGATCGAAACCGGTATGGTTCGACCTGCCTGGTCCAAGGTATCAACGGAGCGCCATAATACAACACTGGATCCGGTTGCCGCCCAAGGGCCGTAGTGGGAATCCCAAATAAAAAACAAATGATAAGCAAACCACCGCATCGAAATTTCACAGATCCGTTTGTCATGGCAGGGCTGATGTTATGGGGCAAAGAGCGGAGTGTCAAGCGAAAACGTTTCATTGATTTCGAAACAGGAAAATTGTCGGGATGTTCGAGGCGGCTGCAACATACTCTGTATGGCAAAAAGTATTGAAAACATGGTTTTGCGTAGCGTTGAGGAGAAACGTCACCAAAATCGCAAAGATACCTGAAAATGCCAAGGACCATTCGGTGCCGGGAAATAGGTATGTCAGGATACCTCCTGCCAGTATCCATACGCCGTTGTGACTGAAATGGAACCCGGGAGAGTGCCGTGCGTGGAAACAAATCGAGTCAACAATGCTGCCGATCATCGCAAATCCTACCACGCAGGTTGCGGTCCACGAATCGAACCTGTTTCCGGGGGCCGCTGCAAAGCCTGCGGTCATCCCCAAGGCGATCCACCCCATCAACATAAGGGATATGTTCGCCTGCGTATGGTGAGGACGCACCCAAGCACCGATTGACCAAAAGATCATCCAGGCGCAAAATCCCATAGTGGTATACCACCAAGGAACCATATCGGGAGACATTTTCTGGGTGATCCACATTGCGATCAAGGCAAGGATGTTATAAACGGCAAAGACGACTCGTTTTTTCAGCACAAAACGTTTTTGGGCTTTTTCGTTCAAGTGGGCTACGACAAACCTGAGCCCTGCTTTGCCAGGATCTGCGGGCGTGCCGGGTGATGTCATGGCCATAGGTTTTTCTGGTAAACAGCCAGCATGTCGTTGGTTACCGCAACGCCGATATGTAGGAATGTCCCATACCAAAATGAGCGGGTACGCAGTGCCAATAATCCGAGAATAACCCCCGCAAACACGGCAGCCATCGTCTCGAGCTGGGGTTTGCCGAAATGAAGAATTGCAAAAGGAATCATTTGCACGAACACAGCGTAGTTGCCGATAGCCGGACGTAGACCGAAAAGCATAAATCCTCGAAAAATGAACTCCCATCCCACGAAATAGGCTGCATACCCGGCTTCATAGATTACCAGGTGCCAAACACTCTCCAGGGCTGCATCGTATATTGGATACTTGTTTTGAAATACAGGTTGGTAGCTTACAATGACGAGCACTGGAAGAAAAGCAAAAAAAAGGCTCAACGTCACCGGCAAGCCGAACCTCCAATCTCCTATTCCAATGCCCCAGGTCATCCAAGGACGCTTTAGAACCACCCTACCCAAGCAAAGAGGGATGATACCGAATATCAAAACACTGCATCCAAACCAATACAAAGCAGGGTATAGCGGTTTGAATGCAGAGGGTTCAAAGAACGAATCGAAGTGTCTGCGGAAAAAGGAGCTGGAGCAGTTTTCATGGAAGATAATGATGAGAACCGTCGATGTGAGCAGAACAAATGCGCCAGAAGCAGATACGCCTTGCATCCCCGTTCTCCATATCGTTCTGAGATGATTCCGAACCGAATCACCCATGGCGCATTTCCATTCTTTCGGCCTCAATCTCGCTGTGCGAGATACTGCTCGGCTCGTTCGAGACGCTTGGTTGTTTCCTCAATTCCCAAAATGGACATGACTTCGAAGATCGAGGGGCTGACCGTAGTGCCTGTCAAGGCCAACCGTAGGGGTTGAGCGATCTTTCCGAGCTTTCCTTCAGTCAATTCAGATGCAAGGCTTTCGAGAGCTTTTTCGATCGAAGCTTCTCGGGTGAAATCCAAAGAGGGAATATCCTCTCGGATTTTCGTGAGAATTTCCTTTGCGCCCGGCTTCCACCATTTCTTGATGGAGTTGGGATCATATTCGGTCGGCGCATGGAAGTAAAATAAGGATTTTTGAGCCATTTCCACTATGGTCTCCGAGCGGATTTTCAAAGAGGCCGCAATGCGGCAGAGACGCTCGTTTGCTTCGACCCGAATGCCGTGATCGGAAAGATGCGCAACCAGCAAATTCGCCAAATCTTGATCAGAAGTTTGTTTTATGTATGTCGCATTGATCCATTTCAGCTTGGCCGGATCCAGAACTCCGGGGGATTTTCCGACATGTTCCAAATCGAATTTAGTCTGAAGCTCTTCGCGGCTGAAGATTTCTTGATCTTTGTGACTCCAACCCAGCCGGGTCAGGTAGTTGACCAGCGCCTGGGGTAGATATCCCATTTTGCGGTATTCCTGAACCGATACGCTTATCCCAAGCTTACGGTATTCTTCTTCCCGTCTTTTGGATAGTTTGCTTCCATCGGGTCCGTGGGTCAGCGGCATGTGGGCAAATTGGGGCACTGGATAATCGAAAGCACGATACA
This sequence comes from Myxococcota bacterium, assembly GCA_041560255.1. Lineage (GTDB taxonomy): Bacteria > Myxococcota > B64-G9 > B64-G9 > B64-G9 > JBFFBT01. The sequence goes on from JBFFBT010000061.1 coordinate 16,570, forward strand.
ACATGATCTGACTGGGAGTATTGGCCACATGATCATTGCCTCGGATGATGTGGGTGATGCGCATACAAGCATCATCCACAACCACAGAGAAATTGTACGTCGGGGTTCCGTCCGATCGGACCAAAATCCAATCATCCAAACGCTCACCATCGATTGGGATGGCGCCCATGATGAGATCATTGAAATGATCCGGGTGTTGATCGGGCATACGGAATCGAACGGTATATGGTCTTTCGCCCGGGTCCTCGTTGGGATCTCTTTTCCGGCAGGTTCCGTCGTATTTATATGTGCGTTTTTCGGATATCGCTTGTTGTCTTTTTTTCTCCAAAAGCTCAGGCGCACAATAACAGCGATATGCCGAGTTCCTTTTCAACAACGTATCAATATGCTCCTGATATATCGACAAACGATCCGATTGCAGGATGGGTCCCTCATCGGGTTTGAGATCGAGCCATTCCAAGCTGTCTAGAATTTGGCGAACAGCTTCACGGGTGGATCGCTGTCGATCGGTATCCTCGATGCGCAGGATAAAAACGCCCTGATGTCGGCGGGCGAAGAGGTAATTGTAAATTGCGGTTCGTACGCCACCGATATGGAGATATCCGGTGGGAGAAGGTGCAAAGCGCACCCGGACGGATTGGTTCATCAGACCTCCAAGTTGGGTAGCCCGTGCAAAAATGCCGGACATGGTTTGGCTGCGGGCCAGCATAAACTCAAGCTCTGGGTTTTGGCAACTGTTGTGTGGTTTTTTATGAAATTTCCTTATAGCATGGGATTTTGGATATGCTGAGAAAATACTCCTACAGTAGTGATCTTTCAGGAATGTTTTGACCGGGTTGTGCGGGATTCGTTGACAGCTATTGGAGGCTTTGCTAACTGTGCAGTTTGCGAAATGGTTTTTTGCCCGTGGTTTGGATTGAGGAAGGAAGGTAATCATGGAGTCTTTTGATGTGATGCGGGTGGTTTATGTATTCGTTCCCATGATATTATCTCTGACTGTACATGAGTATTTTCATGCCTGGCTGTCATCCAAATTGGGTGATGACACTGCCGTTCAGTTTGGCAGACTGACCCTCAATCCACTAGCCCATATCGATCCTGTGGGCACAGTATTGATTCCGTTGGTGGGCCTTCTTTCGAGTGTCCCATTTTTTGGTTGGGCCAAACCGGTACCGGTCAATCCGATGAGATTCAGACGTGGGATGAGAATGAAAACAGGTCTCATGCTGGTCTCGGCAGCCGGTCCATTGTCCAACTTGCTCTTTGCAATCCTGATGGCATTGTTGCTTGGGGCGATTGCCAAGATTGTAGGCTCTCAGGAGCTATTGCAACAACTCGTCAACGAACAAGGCTTTATGGTTGCGCTGGTAAAATTGGTGGGTTGGATGGTGATTATCAATGTGGGTCTGTTTGTGTTTAATCTCTTGCCGGTGCCGCCGTTGGACGGTAGCGGTGTTTTGGCCGGATTGTTGCCGGATCGCTACCAAGGATTGCTCGAAAACCTGGGGCGCTATTCTTTTGTTTTGTTTATCGGTATTCTTTTACTGGGGGGCCAATTCATCGGGTACCCGGTCATGTGGATTGTACAAGGATTAAGCGAGCTGGTTGGATTTTCCATTCTGTATGTTGCATTTTGAAGGAGTATTGCATGAGTGGTTCAGAAAACAAGAGAGTGTTGAGCGGGGCACAGGCTTCCGGACTCTTACATATCGGCAACTATCACGGAGCTTTGGAAAATTGGGTCAAGCTGCAAGAAGACTTCGAGTGTTTTTACTTCATTGCCAACTGGCATGCCTTGACAACCTTGTTGAACGAGCCGGGAAAGATCCAGCATTTTGCATGGGAGGTCGCCTTGGATTTTCTGGCTTGCGGCCTGGATCCGGACCGCTCGACGCTTTTCCTTCAGTCCGATGTGATCCAGCACGCTGAATTGGCTTTGTTGTTGGGCATGGCGACTCCGGTGCCTTGGCTTGAAAGAGTACCGACGTACAAGGACAAAAAACAAGAGCTTCAAAACAAGGATATGTCCGGATTCGGATTTTTGGGCTATCCGGTCATTCAAGCAGCCGATATCACGATGTATCGAGCAGATTTTGTTCCGGTTGGTGAGGATCAATTGCCTCACCTGGAGCTGACCCGCGAAATTGTGCGCCGCATCAATTACATCTATGGACCCGTGCTGGTAGAGCCCAAGGATTTGATCACCAAAAGTGCGTCGGTGCCCGGCTTGGATGGTCGAAAAATGTCCAAGTCATACGATAATGCCATATATCTCTCGGACGATGATGAAACCGTGAAGAAAAAGTTGATGAACACCGTGACGGATCCACAAAGGCAACGGCGCAAGGATCCCGGCAGGCCGGAAGTATGCAACATTTTTTCCTATCACCGGCTTTATAGTGAAGCCGAGAGAATAGGCGAGATCGATCAGCTGTGTAGATCGGCCGGCATTGGATGTGTGGAGTGTAAAAAAGAGTTGATCGAACGGTTTTTTGACTTCTTTGCCGGTATGAGGAAAAAACGCCGTGAGCTCGAAAAAAATCCGGCTTATGTCAAGGAAGTATTTTCTCTGGGAGCAGAAAAGGCTCGTGCGGCGGCGGAGGATACCATGTCGGTCGTTCGTAAGGCCATGAGGCTTGGGTGGGATTCTTGAATCAATCCGATGAACAGGAAAAGATGGAGCAAAAATCATCCATCTTGGAGACCGATGCCGGAGAGCATTATAAGGTTGATCTGCCGGTGTTCGAGGGACCTCTCGATCTGCTTTTACACTTGATACGCAAACACGAGGTCAACATATTCGATATTCCGGTTTCTTTGATCTTGGACGAATATACAGCGTATTTGGAATGGATGAAGTCACTCAATTTGGATGTGGCTGGAGAGTTTCTTGTGATAGCAGCCACATTGACACAAATAAAATCCCGCATGCTCTTACCTGCAGGACATGCGGTTGATGAGGACGAGCAAGAAGAAGAAGATCAGGCCGATCCTCGAGATGAATTGGTCAAGAGGCTGTTGGAGTACCAACGCTACAAAGACGTGGCCGAGCAGTTGCGCAACCGCCCGCTGTTGGATAGAGATGTATTCGTGCGTGGTGGGCGCACGGTTCACTATGAATCTATGGACAATCCATTCACCGAGGTATCGGTTTTTAAATTGATCGAGGCTTTGAATGGTATGATGCAAAAGGCCTCCAAGCGGATCAATCATGATATCTTGGTGGAAAAAACATCCATCGCAGAGCGCATACAAGAAATTTCGGAGATCATCTTAGGTAAAGAAAACATAGTCTTTCAGGATCTGTTTGCGGATGGATTCAGCAAATACATGATTATCGTTACGTTTCTCTCGATCCTGGAAATGGCCCGATTAAAGATGATACGACTGCAACAGGCGGACGGCTCCGATACAATCTATGTAAGCAGTCTTCTGACCCGAGTGGATGACATCGAGGAAGCGCTTCGGTCTGAAAAACTGATAGATCAAGCTGATTGAAACCCTCCTCAACAGGAACACTATATGGCAGACACAGAGAATGAAAAAAACTCCTATATCGAAGAGCAACCGCAGGAAGCCCCGGTAGGCAGCCAATCACCCGTGAGCGGTGACTTGCGGGATGGCGACGATCAGAAAAACACCATACACGTCGGAGAAAGCGAGCAACCCGGCTTGGATTCGGATGCGCAGTCATCCAGCGGTGACGGCCAGGCGGCGGAGCAGGAAGCCAAACCAATTGCGATGAAGCCGGCTTCTCGTTGGTTGCTCAGCAGTATCGAAAGCATGTTGTTTGCAGCCGGAGATGTGGTCGCGCCCCAGAGCATGCTGGAAATTCTGCTTGAACTACAACCCGATCTCACGGTTCAGGCGTTACGACAGGCCGTCGAGCAGCTCAGGGTCGAATTGAGGGAAGCCGGTAGGGGGGTCCGGATCGTAGAAGTAGCCGGTGGCTATCAAATGCGTACTTCGTCAGATTCAGCGGAGTTTGTTCGGAAATTGCTTTCGAAGAAACCCCCTCGCATGACCCGGGCGACTTTGGAGACTTTGGCGATTGTAGCCTATCGTCAACCGGTTACCCGGGGTGAGACGGAGGAAATCCGCGGCGTGGATTGCGGCGCAGTGATGAAGCATCTTTTAGAAAAAAAACTCATCAAAATTATTGGAAGGAAAGAAGAAGCCGGGCGACCTTTACTATATGGAACCACCAAAGAATTTTTATCCTATTTTTCACTCAAAGATCTCAGCAGTCTACCGACCCTCAAGGATTTTACCGAGCTATCGGACGAACATCGTGCGTCTTTGGGTCTAAAACCCTCTACGCCCTTAGACGAACCGAAACAACTCGATGTCGAACAAGCATCTGCTCTTGAGGTGGAGGCCACCGATGCATATACACCGGTCGGCGACGATGAGGTAGTTCAAGAATTGGCGGATGTGCTTGCCACCGTGAAAGCTCAGGATCGACAGCTTTGCGAGACATTCTTCCAGCCGAACAAAGAAACAAAAGAGCCAAAGGTATCCGATAATCCCTGCGGTGATAATGCTGAAGAAAATTCAACGATTTCGGAAGAATCCGAAATCACGCAGGATAGAAATGATTGGGATCTCGAGGAATCAGACACTGAGTCATGTGATTCCGATAAAGAGGAGTCGAATGGTGGCTGAGCAGCGATTGCAGAAGTATATTTCCTCAAGCGGTATGGCTTCGAGACGAGAAGCCGAGAGAATGATCCTAAAAGGCAGAGTGTCGGTCAACGGAAAGGTGGTGGCGACCCTGGGAGTGAAAATCGATCCGCACCGAGATGAGATCACCCTAGATCAAAAAAGGGTAAAGCCGGTGGGACGAAAAATCTACTTGATGATGAACAAACCCCGAAATGTGATCTCGACCATATCGGATCCCCAGGGGAGGACGACGATTGTGGATTATTTGGGCAACCTGGCTCAAGCCCGGGGAGAGCATCGAATTTTTCATATCGGCAGGCTCGACTACGCATCGGAAGGGCTTCTCTTGTTGACCAACGATGGGAATTTGGCCCATAAGATGTCCCATCCTTCGAGTCAGGTTCCGCGTACGTATCGGGTAAAAGTATGCGGTAATTTATCCAAGGAAGTCATTGCCAAGATTGCCAAAGGAGTGAATCCCGGGGATGGCGTGGTATCGGTGTTGGATATACAGATTATAAAATATAATCCCAAATCGACCTGGGTTGAGCTTACGGTTTGTGAAGGTCGAAATCGATTGGTGAGGAGATTGATGGAAGCCGTCGGGCTCAGCGTCCAGCGTCTGCAAAGAATTTCCTACGGGGGTATTGATCTTGGAGATCTCCAGCCTGGTGAGATCAGGGAGCTTTTGACCGAAGAGCTGGATAAATTGAAACCCTGGAGATAGCTCGATTGGACTTGATGTGCAACATGCTCTCGAAAGAGAAAGATTACCAATCTGTTGAAAAACAGTTATAATGTTTGCACCAATCAAGTACAGAGGATCGGGTGAATGGCGGACAAAACGCGCGAGTGGAAAGACAAGGCAGCGAGTTGTTTGAGAAAAGGAAAGTATTCCAAAGCATTGCAGTTTTGCAACCTGGTGTTGCAAGAAGCGCCGGCCGACTTTTTTTCTCTTCAAAATGGTGGATATATTCTCCGAAAGCTTTCCCGCACGAGCGAATCGGTGGAATTTTATATGAGACTTGTCGAAGCGTATACCCAGCAGGGTTTTCTGCTTCGGGCCATCGCAACCTGCAAAGTCGTCTTGGAGCTGGATCCTCAACACACTCACATTCAGAGAAAACTTGCCGATCTCTATGCCATGCAACCCGGCGGTGAGGCGCCTGCACATGTCAACATCATGACCAAAACAGGCGAAGATATTCAGGTGGGTGATGAAAAAGTGATGATGCTCGCATCCACCTCTCATCAAGACTTTATTGATCTATCAGATGAATTCCTTGTGGCTGAGACGTCGTCGGCGCCGAGCTATGACCTATCTGCCGCTACCCAGACAGATGATTTAAACCTGGATGTCGAGATAGATTTGGATCTGACCGATGAATCCGATCAGAAAACCAAGGCGACTCTGCCGTCAATCCCTCTTTTTTCTCAGTTGGATCGGGAGGCTTTCGTAGAAATTCTAGAACAAATGACTCTTGTGCGTATCAATCA
>JBFFBT010000062.1:0-22699 GCA_041560255.1 Myxococcota bacterium
GTAAGAGCTTACCTAAATGCTCTGGGAATAAAATCTGATTCTTTTCAAAAAATCATACAAATCAAAAAGGTTGCATGAAAATAATGTGTACGAGAATTACTGATTCTTATTTAGGCAAGATTTGCTATTTGAAAATCTCGCCCTGCGACAACAGCCGGCTGTATTTAGGGATAAGCAACCAAGACCTAGATTCAAAAATGATGACAGAGTTTTCTGGTGCGCTTTATATAATGCATGGCCGAATTGGAAAAACGCACTGATTTGTCCGTTGAAATAACAGCAACGCATATTGAAAGCATTAATGGGCAAGATGAGATACATGTCCTTTTCGAGCTTCAAAAAGATGGAAGCCCAAAAGCTTTATATTGGGGAACTCCTGTCAAACTGGCATGCATACCGAATAATATTGTTGAAAAGTTTGGAATCAAAGATGACAGTTCAGATCTTGAGTCTTTTGCTGAAAGCAAATGCGGAGTTGTAAACAAGAAATGAGGGGAAATAGGATATCCATCTCAAATAGATTTTGTGCTAACTTGTTTGTTGTTGATCCTGGATTTTTGCTGCGTTCTTATGCAACGTTAGGGTAAACTTTCATTGAGATTATCGACCGAGATAACACGCCCCGGGATTTCTACGCCGGCATCTTTAAGGTGTATGATAAGTTTCTTGTCTGCAGTGCAAAGCTGTGTTTCGGGAATCGCCGTGACATGAAGTATCTCGAAGTCATATGGATCGCCACGGCGTTTTTTTGCCTTTGGGTTTAAGGGATTTTTCTCCTGCCTTTGGAGATATATGAAGCGACCAAGTGATCTTGCAGGAACTTCCATTATACCGGCGGTATTAGATCCACCATATTGGTGAGAGAAAAAGTCGAGAGTTCTCTTAATGATTTGATCTTGGCTTTCATTATGGATCTCTCCAATATTAATAAAATTATCAATGAATTGTATGTATTCATTTCGCGGTGGTTCTATGATGCCGTTGATGAAACTATTCCGATCTACTTGATTCGGCCAATTGGGATCCTCTATCCCTTTCACCACTCTCCATACGTATTTTGATGCATTGATAACCTCAACCGATTCAATCAGATTATCGGTCACAAAATTCATAATATCATTAAAATTTATCAAACGAGGAAAGACCGGCAGATCTTGCGAGATGAATCGATCCAGGGTACGAGCTGCTTTCTGCCAATCTTTAAAGGTAAATCCTGAATTCAGGAGCTGCGTTAATACTTCCCGTACGGCCGCGCTTGCAATGGAAAACTGGATTTCATGTCGATGAGCAACGGCCGCTTCAATGTCTATACGACAGCCAGATTCATAAGCGAGGTTCCGAACTACGTTGGTGTCCAGCACGATACGGCGCATCAACTTCCATTCAGGTTTCCTATGTCGGGATTGTTCTCTTAATGATTTCATAACACTAATTGTGAACCCTTTTGGCGGCAAAAGACAAGTTGGTTTTTTCCGACGGTTTTTTTTCGGGAAATTGTTGTTGTAACAAGAAATAGACACAAGCAGCCGTATGCGCTACGATCGTAAGGGAGAGAGGTGATGATGACAAGAAAGCTGACCATAGAGTATGGAGAAGAGATACTACTCGGAATGGGCCTTTCTGCCGAGGAGTTCTCTCAGGAAGCCAAATTTCTTTTGGCTGCCAAGTTGTATGAGCTTGGCCGGCTTACGTCGGGGCAATCCGCCAAGCTGTGTGGGATGGAGCGGGTGGCGTTCTTGCTTGCCCTGAAGCGAATAGGCGTATCGATGGTCAACTTGAAATCCGAAGATATCGAAGAAGATCTACAATTTGCCCACAATGGCTGATCGTCAAGTCATCAACACGGGTCCCTTGGTAACGCTTGCCCGGGCGGATCTGCTTGAACTTTTGGGTAAGCTTCCGGGAGAGTTTGTCTGCCCGCAGGAAGTGATGCGTGAGATTAATGCAGGTCTGGGAAAAGGATACCCCAACGCCAAGCCGGAATGGGTGCGAACGATTGCGTTGAAAGAGCCTTTGTCTGTGATTGCCTTGATGACCTTGGATGTGGGCGAGGCAGCGGTTATCCAGTCGGCCCTCGAGCAAGTGGTCCAAGATGTGTTGAATTCCGTGGGTGAACAAAAACTATCCTGAATCAGGCACACCGGGTATGCAGAAGAGGAAGGGATCTTGCTGCTCGGCTTCCAGCCGTTACGGCGGGTGAACTCATTGACCTCACCATGAAACGTGTTGGGATGGGTATAGGCGAGAAGACATGGTCGGAAGCTTTCAAGAGCGCAGGGGTGGGATCACTTGTCGACATGGTCGGTCAAGCAGCAAACCATGCATTATTTGTAGCTGACGCTCGTCAAGCTCAACAGTTGAGCCGGACATGATTTGGTGGAATAAATCATTGGGAAACTTTGTTTTTCATATAGGTGCTGTTTGTGTAGTATGTGCTTGACACGAGGGGCTTCAGGCTCTGACAATGCGTGGGAGTTTTGCCCGGGTGCCGGAGTTGTGGTTTGGTACTCGGGGCCGGGCTTCATACGGGTATGACTGATTGGGTACATAATAGCGTGGAGGTGCGATATGCGGGGTAGAAAAATGGTGTTTGGTTTCATGATGGCGATGATGATGGCCTCTTGTGGTCCCAAGATGATACCGGGTATCGGCATCGAGCTTCGAGATACACCCGATCATCGGGCCTTGCTCGAGATGATGGAAAGCTACCGGCAGGCTTTCGAAAGCCGGGATGTGGGCGCTTTGGTGTCTCTGGCGTCGACCCGGTATTATGAAAACTCCGGGAGCACGGAGACGGACGATGATTACAGCTACGAAGGCTTGAACAAGTATTTCACCGAGCATTTTAAAAACATCGAAAAATGTACCTTGGATTATTCCTTACGTGAAGTGAGAGTCGAGGATAATAAGGCTTCCATCAGTTTTCGGTTTACCGCCCGGTATTTGATGAAGCTCCCTTCGGGTCCCAAGTGGAGGGTGTTTGAGGACATCAACCAAATGAATCTGGTCAAAGAGCAGGATCACTGGAAGGTGGTATCGGGCATGTAGCTCTTGGCGCCGGATTGTATCAAGGCCGGTGGGTGCGATGGACCCTCAGTGAAAGAACCCCTCCAACATTTTTCCAAAACACCGACGAGAGTGTACGTGTTTTTGCTCGCGGGCGTCTTGATCATCAGCCAGTCTGCCAACATCATCCGCATAGGCCAAGCGTCTCCGGTGGCGATTTCTGCCTGGAGATTGGGCATCGCCGCTGTCCTGTTTGCGCTTATCTCGGGAAGACAGGTGGGGACGATTGCGAAGTTGTCCGGGCGGCAACTGGTTTTGCTGGTGTTTTCGGGGGTAACGCTGGCGTTACATTTTTTTAGTTGGATTTATGCAGTCCAGCAGACCACAGTCGCCAATGCGACGGTGTTTTTCGCGACAAATCCGATATTTGTGGCGGTAGCCGCCTTTGTTTTTTATAGAGAAGCTGTCGGCAAAAAACTGATGATCTCCATCCTTTTGGGTTTGGGTGGCGTTTTGATCATTGGGCTCGATGGGTTGAGCCTGTCTACCAAACACATGGCAGGCAACGCTTGGGCGCTGGTGTGCGCCGTGTTGTTCAGTGTCTACTTTATGCTGGGCAAACGGCTTCGCCGGTGGATTGCGACAGATGTCTATGTTACCAGTGTATACGGCGTGGCCGCCGTGGTTTCGTTTGGTTGCCTGGTGTGGTTGCAAGAACCTGTTTTTCTTTATAATCAAAGAACTTGGTTGTGTTTTGTGTTGATGGCGCTTTTGCCCACCATGGTCGGTCATACGGCTTTCAACCACGCCCTGCGTTATCTCAAAGCGGGTTGGATTTCGGCCGTGACGCTCACCGAACCCCTGCTTGCGGGTATGGTCGCCTATTGGGTTTGGGGGGAGCAGGTGACCTACTCTTTGTTGGTTGGATATGGATTGATCTGTTTGAGTGTCGCCCTCCTGATTTTCGAACGGCCTCACATCGAGCAAAAACCCGCTTGACCGCCGAAGAGCTTTCATTTTTTAGAAAGTTTACAAGGTGATTCCGGTGGTTGTCGCCACGACCCGTGCGCGGGTGGGGATGTGGGGTGGAAGAAGGTTGGACGTTGGCAGTTTTCCTGTTGAATTTTAGGGTGTTATTTACCCCCTTGGCGCAAATAGGTTTATATGCTAAGAACTTTGAAGAGGCCTGCCTGAAAAAGAGGTGTCGGTATGAAAAAAATGTTTGGATTGATTTGGATCGGGTTGGGGATGGTTGCGATGAGCGCTTGTTTCGATAGAAAAATCGATGTTGTAGAAGGAGGCCGGGCCGATGGAAAGATTTTGGTCGTAGAGGAGGGTGCCCAGGCGGGACTCTATGTCGCTTTGGATATCGACAACCAAGAACATGTGCATATGGTGTATTTCGACAAAAAGAGCCAGGTTCTCAAGTACGCGACCCAAACAGGCGAAGGATTTGAAAAAGACGTTGTCGATCCCTCGTGTGTGCGTTGCTTGTTTGGAACCATCGCGGTCGATAAAGACGCCCGTCCACATTTAGCTTATTACAGTGATGCCGAAAAAACCTTGATTTATGCTCGTAAGGTCGAAGGAGCTTGGCATAGAGAGTCCATCGAATGGGGTGATGGTATCGGCATGGGAGCCAAGTTGCTCTTCGATCACCAGGGTGGATTGCATGCCCTGTACTACTCCCAGGATGGATATTTGAAACATGCCTGGCGATCAACCGGTAAACCCAAAGCTGTCAAAGATAAAACCAAGCCGGGCTCCAAGGTATCGAGCCTGTCTTCTCTTTTCAGTTGGGAAAACGAGCGGATCGACAAGGCCAACGGCAGTGATCGGGCGCAGATATCTTTTCGGCGCCAACCCAAAGGAAGGTTGGCTGCGAGCTATTTCCATTGGTCGGGTTTCGACAGCGAGTTGAGGGTGGCCTTGGAAGGTTTGTATGATACCTGGACCATAGAGGTGGTGGAGGTAGAGAACAATCCGGGTAAATCCAGCAGTTTATTTTTCACCCCGAACGGCGAACCTCGGATCGTATTTCGAGAAGCTCGTAAGGACATTTTATCCTTTGGAGAACCGAAAAAGGGCGGATGGAAAAACAGGACCTTGGTCGAAAACGCCTACAACATGGCTTTGGCTTCTCATGACTCGGGAGATATCTTAATCGCGTACCTGAAAATGCCCGGCAACGATCCTCGTAAGGGTCATTTGTGTGCCGTACGCTACAGCAATGAAAGCTGGAGCCGCTTTGATGTGGATACCACCTCGGGATCGGGTACCTACTTGGATGCCGCTTTGACCAAGCAAAAAAAGCCGGTGATTGCGTACTATGAGGACAAAACCGAGTCATTGAAAATCTTTGTGGGTAAATAGTCTAGGTAGGCTTGAGATAGTATTTAAGAGATCCAATGGTTGAAAGTTTGCAAAAGTTGTAATAATCCGAGTTTTGAGATGATAACCAACCGGTTTCCGTCTCAAAATAATTAAAATTGATTTTGAGACTTGAAATGGCTTTTCGATCTGCGCAACTCGCGGTTTACAAAACACTTGAAAAACAGTGCTTTGTAATTCCTGCTCAAACAGTGCTCGACTGTCAAAGCCAATTTCAAATCTCAAAAACAAAGTTTTGAGACGGAATCCAACTAAGATCGGCATACGGTCCTGCTCATGAGCGCAACCCGCATGAAGTCCGAGATCACTCGAATCATTGCTCCATTTCAAAAGGTCCCTCCAAAATCGTTTTGGTATCCGATCGGCGCTTTAATCCTCATGCTGGTGTATCTGCATGTGGGGAGTGATGCCTTTTTTACCAAACAGCTTGCCGGGCGGTTGTTTGAGCACGCGTCCCCAAATCGGATCGGATATTGGGCGGTGCTTTATCAGTTTGCCTCCGCCTTCGTGATCTTGCTTTTGGTCCCCATAGGGCTTTTGAAGCTTACGGGCGAGTTTAGGCTCAAGGATTTGGGTTTTGGATTGGGTGATTGGAAGCTGGGGTTGTGGGTGATCATTTTGGGTTGGATTTTTATTTCTTTGGCGGGCGGAGTGGGAGCCGGCTCCATGGAGGACTTCCGAGCCGAGTATCCGTTGGCCCGGGCGGCCGTCGAGAGCCCGGCTAGATTTGTGATCTACCAGTTGGCTTATGGATTGTTGTATTACACGGCCTGGGAAGGCTTCTTTCGTGGGTTGCTGCAATTGGGTCTTTGCGGTAGCCTTGGTCCTTGGGGGGCCATGTTGTTCCAGACGGCGACTTCCACGCTTTTACATATCGGTAAACCTCAGTTGGAGATTTGGGCTGCGTTGGTAGCTGGGATGCTTTTCGGCCTGATTGTGTTGCGGTGTCGATCCATCTGGCCGCTGGTCTGCGTGCATTGGGGACTCGGGTTGACGACGGATCTTTCTTGTGCATTTGCCTCCGGGAGCTTTTCATGAGAGTGGCGGTTACGGGTGGTAACGGCTTCATCGGATTTGGATTGGTGCAGCGGCTTTTGCAGGCCGGACACCGGGTGAAATGTTTGGTGCATCGTACCCGGCACCTGATCGAAGATTTGGATGTCGAGATCGTACCCGGCAGTATCACCGATCCGGACAGCCTGGCACCTCTATTGCGGGATACAGATGTCGTGTTTCATTTGGCCGGATCGGGCAAAGCGGGTGATTGGGGCGCAAAGGATTGGTTTTTCGAGATGAATGCCGAAGGTACCCGGCATGTTCTGGATTCGGCCGTTCGATGGGGTGTGCGGCGTTTCGTGCATTTGAGCTCGCTTGCGGTGCATCGATTTGTGGGATATGTGGACGCTGACGAGACTACCCCGGCGGATCAAAACAAGTACGCGTATGGGGCTTCCAAACTGGAAGCCGAACGCTTGGTGACGCAGGCTTTTCAAGACGGACGAATCGATACTGTGATTGTTCGGCCTGGATTGGTGGTATACGGTCCTTACGACACCACGGCTTTCATTTACATGGCGCCTTTGCTTCGCAAAGGGCGTTGGTTTCATTTGGCGGGCGGGAAGAAAATGCTGTGTTTGAGCTATGTGGACAACCTGGCGGACGGTCTCTTGCTGGCGGCCGAACACCGGCAGGCCCCGGGTCAAACGTTTGTGATTACCGACGATCTGCGCTTGAGTTGGAAGGAGTATATTCACAAATTGATCGAAGCGTTTGGGGTCGCCGACCGCTGCGTCTCGTTGCCCATGTTTCTCGGAAGGTTTGCGGGTATCTCGTTGGAAGCACTTTTTCGGTTGGCGGGCAGCAAAAGCCCTCCGCCGATTACCGATTATCGTACTGCCTTGGTGGCGAAAGATTTTCATTTCAGCTGCCAAAAAGCCAAACGTGTTCTCGGGTACCTACCTCGAATTCCTCTCGACGAAGGCGTTCGAAAAACCGTGGATTGGTACCGACACACTTATCCAGGATAAAACCTACAGAGAGATAGAAAACGTGGTTTTCCTCCGCGTCGTAGGTGGAAATCTGGGTAGGGACCAAATCCGGGATCCCCTTTGTACACCGCGTGGCGATGGCGGTTTTATTTGCAGTCGTGGCGCCGAAAGGTATGAAACCGAGGATTGAATATGGGTTTTTTCTGATAACCGTATTGGCAATGCATTCGTGACAGTTTGGTGACACGGGCATGATTGGCCTATGACCGGATGATTGCATGCTGGATGGGTGTGATGGTTTGAGCTTGGAGGTTCTATTCAATTTACAAGGAGGCGAAAAGTGTACGGGATTAAATGTATTTGTTTGGGATTGGGTTTGATGGGGCTTGCAATGGGTGGATGTGCGACCACCCAAACGAAGCATGATGGCAAAGCGACCTGCAGATCCACAACGGGATCGAAGGCGATCGATCGGGCCGATATGGATTTGAGTGTCAGACCAGGAGACGACTTTTTTCGGTATGTCAATGGCGCTTGGTTGGATCGAACAGAAATTCCGGATGACAAGGTGTCCTATACCACTTTTGATATCGTCAGGGATCGCAGAGACGACATGGTTCGGTCTTTGTTGAAAGAGGTTGCGGCCTTGAAAACGAAGCAACCCGGTACCGCGGAACAGAAAGTCGGTGATTTCTATTCTGTAGGTATGTCTGAGAAACTGGCGGAAAAAAACGGTACGGCGCCGTTGAAGCCTTGGTTTGAAAAGATCCACAAGGCGGCTTCGATCCAGGACATTCAGGATATCATCGCTTTCATGCATACCCATAGCATGGAAACTCTTTTCGTCTCCACGGTGATGCAGGATTTGAAAGACAGCCAGCAGTTTAGCTTTTATTTTTGGCAAACCGGCCTGGGCCTGCCTGATCGGGATTACTATGTCAAAACAGACGCGCGCTCGATAGAAATCCGGGAGCGTTATATTGAGTATGTGGCGAAGATGCTCGCGCTCTTGGGTGAGGATGCGAAGCAGTCAAAAGCCGGCGCCGAACGCATCATGGCCATGGAGACACGGCTTGCGCAGCAAAGCATGACCAATTTGGAGCGGCGAAATTTTCCGGCCTTATACAATAAGTTGACCATCGATCAATTGTCCAGCCTGTCTCCGGACTTCTCTTGGGAGAGATATTTCGCCAACATCGGTGACATCAAATTTCACGATGTTATTGTCACCGAACCCAAAGTTGTACAAGAGATATCGAGGTTGATGCAAGATGTATCCGTTAATGATTGGAAGACCTATTTACGGTTCGGGTTGATCAATGAAACCGCTCCCTATCTGAATGCTGCGTTTGTAAAAGAACATTACCGGTTCTACTCGGAGTTTCTTTCGGGGAGCAAAAAAATGCTTCCTCGTTGGCAACGGGTTGTGATGACGACCAACGAGTTGTTGGGAGAACTGATTGGAAAGTTGTATGTGAAGAAGCATTTTCCGCCTCAGGCCAAGCAACGTATGGTCGAGATGACGAAAAATATCAAAAAGAGCATGCGCAATCGGATCCGAAATTTGGAATGGATGCAACCTGAGACCAAAAACCGAGCCCTTGAGAAACTCTCTGCGATTCGCTTGATGGTGGGATATCCCGATAAATGGGAGGATTACTCCAAACTGCAGGTACAACCTGATTCGTACGTGTCGAACGTGATGCGGGCCGGGCGGTTTCATTATTACAAACAAATGGAGAAATATGGTAAACCCGTCGATCCCGAAGAATGGGTCATGAGTCCCCAGACGGTCAATGCGGGCTACCATCCTTTGAAAAACACCATCACGTTTCCGGCCGGGATCCTGCAACCGCCGTTTTTCTATATTGACGGGGATGACGCGGTCAACTACGGAGCCATCGGCATGGCCATCGCGCACGAGCTGACCCATGGATTTGACGATCAGGGGCGCAGGTTCGATAAAGACGGCAACATGACCGACTGGTGGTCCAAACAAGATGAAGACGAGTTTGTAAAACGAACCCAGTTTTTGGTCGATCAGTACGATGCGTTTGTGGCGGTGGATGACATTCATGTCAACGGAAAACTGTCGTTGGGTGAGAACATCGCGGATTTCGGTGGGTTGAGCATTGCCTATTCGGCCTACCTGGGTGCTCTCGGCAGCAAGACTCCACCTCGCCTGGATGGTTTTACACACAATCAGCGTTTCTTCCTATCATTTGGAAAAGTGTTTCGAGGTAAAATCCGTGACAAGGCTCTCAAACGCAAGGTGCAGGAAGATGTTCATCCCTGGGGTAGGTTCAGGGCCAACGGAGCGCCGTTCAATATGCCCGAATTTTATGAAGTCTTCGGCATCCAGTCGACCGACATGCTGTATCGAAATGCAGAGCTCAGGCCGGTAATCTGGTGATGCATCCTCGAGGTTGCGGGTGGGTTGATTTCAATTTTTCCGTGCCGAAGTCCTTGCATTTCACTCCTTAGAGACTTTCAATACCAAGTCACTTGATTTTTGATATCTCTTGGTTTACCAAAAAGATTCCGGTTGAATGCACATGGTTGATGGTGCCGGTGTATTTTCGAAAATGTACAACCCGTCGCATAAGGAGAATCGACGTATGAAACATGCTGAGATTCGAAAAGTATTGATTATCGGCTCCGGTCCTGGAGTCATCGGACAAGTCGGCGAATATGATCATGCGGGTGTCCAGGCTTGTAAGACATTGCGCTCTTTGGGCATGCAGATTGTCATGGTGAACTCCAATCCGGCTTCGACGACAACCGATCCCGTATGGGCGGATGCTACCTATATCGAGCCTCTCAATGTGAAAGTACTCGAAGAGATCCTGGCGGTTGAACGTCCGGATGCGATTTATCCCTGTGTAGCGGGACGGATCGGATTTGAGCTTTGTTCCGGGTTGCACCAGTCGGGTGTCTTGACGAGATACGGGGTCAAGCTGATGGGTGTCGACATCGATATCGTACGTTGGTGCCAGGATCGGATTGTTTTTAACGAAAATCTTGCGGCCGACGGGTTTTCTACGCCCAAATCCCAAGTTGTCAACTCCGCCGGACAGGCAGTCAAGGCGGCAGAGAGATTGAGATATCCCGTGGTCGTACGGCCGGTGGGTTCCTTCGTTCATTTGGGTGTGGAGCTGGTTTACAACTTGAAGGAGTTGCAACACGTCGTAAGCAAGTTGTTGGGTAATGGTTCGAACGGACAGCTTTTGGTGGAAGAATCTTTGTTCGGTTGGAAGGAGTTGGAAATCGAGATCTTAAAAGATACCTGGGGCGGGATTGCCACGGTGGCCCTCTACGAACATATCGATCCGGTCGGAGTGTCCGGCGCGGACAGCGGTTGCTTGGTAGGCAGATCGACAGTTGCTGAAAATCTCCGTGAGCAGATGCAATCCATTGCCTGGAAAATCGCCGAATCCAACAACCTCATAGGAAGTATCGGAGTACGGTTTGCGCTCAAACCGGGTGACAATCATGTGGTGATCTTGGATGTAAACCCGCGCGCCACGCGATCTTCGGCCATGCTTGAAAAAGCTTCTGGATTTCCGGTTGTTTCGGCTTCGGTCATGGCGGCTTGTGGATTGTCTTTGGACGAGATCCAAAAGCGATGTGGAGCCGTTCCCATGGTTGGTTTGAAGGATTCGGTGCCATCCAAGCGGCCGGTGACAGTAAGACTACCCCGATGGCCCTTTGATGAGTTTCAAGGCATTGCGAATCGATTGGATCCCAAGTCCAAGGCTGTCGGGGATGTGCTGGGAATTGGCGATGGATTCAAGGAGGCATTGCAAAAAACCATACGCGGCCTTGAGAGCAATCTTTATGGTTTAGGCGGGTTGAAGACCCTTGAAGGGGTGAGCCTGGAGACACTCATCAAAAAACTGGCCCACCCGAGCAGTGAGACCCTCCTGGTGATGTATGAAATGTTACGCCGGGGAGTCGGGCGGGCCGGCATGGCCGAGCTGACCAAAATCGACTCTGGATTTATCGATGAGCTGTGTGAGCTGGTGGACCTGGAAGAAAAAATTCGAGGATACCGGGGAAAAGAGTTGCCGCGGGATTTGTTGGTCGAAGCGAAAAAATGTGGGTTTTCAGATCATTATCTTGCACAGGTGCTCGGACGATCTGAAAAACAGCTGCGCTTGGATAGAGAGAAGCTGGGAGTGACTGCAGGTTATCGGCGCGTGTCGACCGATCCGGGTGCAGAATCGTCCGGCTGGTTTTCAACCTACAACTGCAGCGATACGCCGACTGTCAGTGATCGAAAAAAAATCATGCTGTTGGCCGGAGGTCCCTATCGAATTGGTCAAGGTGTCGAGATAGATGCATTTTGTGTGCAAGCCGCTTCCAGTCTGCGTCAGGCCGGCTATGAATCCATTGTGGTCAATTCCAATCCGGCGGCCGTATCTACGGATATCGACGCGGTGGACAAGGTTTACCTCGATCCCATCACGCTGGAAGATGTTCTGGGGATTTACCGGCATGAAAAGCCTGAGGGAGTGATCGTTCAGTTTGGTGGTCGTACACCGCTTCAGATTGCAGCGCAGCTTTCCGAGCAAGGAGTTCGGATTTTGGGAACCCCGCCCGAAACCATCGAGGCGGCTGAAGATCCGGATCGATATCGTCAACTGGTGCGAAAGTTGGGGATTCCCGTTCCGGCCTCGGGTCGGATCCAGGATTACCAACAGGCGCTGGAGCTGGCCGGCAAGATCGGGTATCCGATCATTTTGAGGTGTCCGGGTTCGGCGGGCCGGAAAAAAGTCGAGATTGTATACGACGAACGAGCTCTGGAGCGGTGTCTTGGAAATGTCGGGGATGGCTGGGCGGACAATCCGGTTTACCTGGATCAGTTTTTAGACAACGCCATCGAAGCGGAAGTCGACGCGATCGCCGATGGGAAAGAGGCCTTCGTACCTGCGGTCATGGAGTATATAGAGCTTGCGGGCATCCACGCGGGGGATTCTGCCTGTGTGTTGCCTCCCATCAGCATTGCCCCCAAACAGATTGATACGATTCAGGAATACACCTGCACAATCGCGACCGAGCTCAATATCGTGGGCCTCGTCAACATCAAGTACGCCATATTCGAAAACACCGTATACGTGTTGGAAATCAATCCGCGGGCCTCACGGTCCGTCCCCATTACCTCGAAAGTGAGTGGCTTTCCCATGGTGGAGTTGGCCACCCGGATCATTCTGGGTCATTCTATCAAGGAGCTGGATCTACCGGATCGACAGATCCTGCACTTCGGGGTCAAAGAGGCGGTATTTCCTTTCAATGTTCTTTCAGAAGTGGACCCGGTGCTGGGTCCGACCATGCGCTCCACCGGTGTGGTATTGGGATTGTCAAAATCATTTGGAAGGGCATTTTTCAAAGCACAGGAGGCCACCCAGGTGTCTTTGCCGCTTTCCGGTACGGTTTTGTTTACCATTGCCGATCGAGACAAAAATGCGGCCATCGAGCCGGTGCGCAGATTCCGCGAGATGGGATTTCACATCATGGCCACGGACGGAACCCATCAATTTTTGAAAGAACGTGGAATGGATACCGAAAAAGTATCCAAGTTGGAGCTGGGTCGGCCCAATGTCATCGACGCAATGAAAAACGGCCGGGTGCAGCTTTTGGTGGATACCCCCAGCGGCAGCAAGAGCACCTCTGACAGCTCGGATATACGAAAGACAGCCATCCAACAAGGCATACCATATATTACCACTACCGCGGCGGCGATTGCGGCCGCGAAAGGTATTCTGGCCCGCAGGCAGGGAGCCCCCAAAGTACGCACCCTGCAGAGCTATCTGCATGGATACGACGGATCTTGTTGAGATCTCTAACAGATGCCTCCCAAGAAATTGACACCCTAACGTAACAATGGTTACATTAATCAATCTATAATATAATCGAAATGATTTCAGTACGGGTAGCTATCTCGATATTCAGGATGCAGGGTGTGCCTCGAACAAGGAAGGGACCCATGTCAAGGTGTGCGTTGATCATTTTTCTTTTGGTTTTCTGTTGGCAACATACCGGTTGTATCGATTCGCTGGAGCGCTCGAGGGAGGGAGCGCCCATCGGAGTTTTACTTCCTTTTACCGGAGATCTGGCGGCCGGCGGATACAACCTCGAGCGCGCAGTCCTCATGGCGGCCGAAGATGTCAACACAGCCCATGGGATCGGAGGGTTGGTCCATATTGTAACCGCAGATACCCATTCGGACGTTCAGCGGGGTATGCAAAGCGCTGAAAACCTCATCCATAACCAAAAAGTAATATCTTTGATAGGTCCCGAAAACACCGATATCATCAAGCAGATGATCCCTTTGGTCGAGCAAGCCGATCTCGTACAACTTCTGCCCGGGTTGACCGCCCCTGAGATCATGGACGGAATCGATCCCGAAGAAGATGATTTGCGATGGTTTCGGCTTTCTCCCTCGGTCGAGATGATTGGATGCACCCTCGCGAAACGCATGTATGCGGATGGTGTGCGGAAGGTGGGATTGTTGTACGAGCCTGGAGATTACACTGAGAAATTGGCCGACAATGTCTCTCGGGTGTTTGAAGACTTGGATGGTGACGTGGTGCTGAGCGTCGACGTGTTGCAACCCGGTAAGGTGTCCGAGTGCGCTTCTCTGGCGCCCGATGCAGTGGTGTTGTTGGCCTTTCCGTTGGTAGCCTCGTCGGTGTTGCGGGATTGGGCCGTGATGGGTACGAAAACCCAGTGGTATTTTGCTCCGATGGTGAATACGGATGCCTTCATGTTGAATGTCCCTCCCGGCCTGGTGGATGGGGCCGTGGGCGTGTCGCCATCGATACCTTTTCGATCGGTGAATGATTTCAATTCGAAATTTCGCGCACGTTGGTTCGGAGATGCGCCGTTCGATGCGGCCTACTTTTATTACGACGCGTTGGTTGTATTGGCATTCGCCATGGAATCGATGCGGATATCAGGAGCGGGTGATGACACCTTGGGAGAACATATACTGCGAGTCTCGGGCCCGCCCGGAACCATCGTGGATTGGGATGATCTGGGTTTGGGTTTTTCGTTGCTCTCCCAAGGTCAGCAGATCAATTATCGCGGAGCCTCCGGAACGGTTGATTTCAAACCAAACGGTGATATCGACAGCGGGTTGCTGCAGTTCTGGACGGTACGGGATCATACCATTCAAGCCACTTCCCTAAGCCCGTTTGTCGAGTGCTTGAAATAAACCTGCCAAAAAAAATATGCCGATGTTTGCTTTGAGCCTTAGAATGATGAGTATAGAGTTCGAGTCATAGCTCTTGGTGGATCTGCAACAAGAAAGTGCGAGGGGCCATTGGATAATCAATGCCCACATATCCGGGATCGGGCTCTTCGGTCCCCAGCAGGTTGCGCCCGATCAGCGTGATGATGGTTTCATGTTGTGAAAACAGCTTGAGCGCGTGGGTGGACAAGCTGGCTCCAAGCATGAAATAGGGTGAAAGCTCGTATGAAGCTCCGTTTTCCAAAATGTTCATGTCGCTGGCCCGCCGCGGACCCACATAGCTTCCCTCCAGACTGTAACCCACCGGGAAGTCGGGCGCCTGGCCCCGCACCCCCGCGCGAAAGATATAAGGAGCATAAATCACGTTGTCCCGGCCCACCAGGTAGGCGGCGTAGCCTTCCTGCCCGGGGTTTCGTTTGGTCAATTGATACTCCATGTTGAAATAGGCGTTTACCCAGTCGAGATAAGAGAAGTTGACCTCGGTCTCTGAGGATAATCCCTCTACTTCGGCCAGATTCCAGGCGATCCGGTTGACTCCCTGTTGAATGAATTCGGCCTTGTTTTTGAGAAAATTGTATGCCAGCCCGGTGGATACCGACAGATACTTCCATGGTCGATAAATCACCTGGGTTTCGATGGTGTGTACGTGTTGGGGATCCAGGTCCGGGTTGCCGATCACATCGCCGGTGGTGAAAGGTACTGCGTACAACAAAAGCGGAGCCGGCGCCTTGAATGCATAGCCATAGAGCAACTTGGTATATAGTTTTTCCATTGGATTGGAAACCGCCACCATGCGCCCGCTCAGTTGACTTCCATAGATGCTATGGTGGTCGTAGCGCACACCGCCGGTCAAGTCGAGATACTTGCCCAAAGGATTCCACTGGGCCTGGATGTAACCCGCAAGATTGTTGAAAGCTTTATGGCCCTGTCGGACCGAGTACGACTCGATGATGTCTCCTGCTTTCAACGCGCCGCTGTCGAAATTGAGCACGTGTAGACTGGAGGGAAGATCCTGATGGTGGTTCATGATTTCGACTCCGCCGACCAGGGATACGGTAGGCAAAAATCTCCATCGGCCTTCCAGGGTGCTTTCGACTCCTCGGTAGGAAAGCTCACGTTTGATGTGGGATACATCGCTCAAGATTTCAACTCGATCCCGATTGGTGGGGCCGCCGAAAAAATAGGTGGCATTGAGCGAAAGCTCCAAGTCGCTTTTCAGCATGGTCTCGGCCTTCAATGCCGTCCAGCCTTGGTATAAAGAAATTCGGGTTTCACGCATGCGTCCTTGCTCGTCCAAACCTTTGGTAAGCTGGGCCCAGGGGCTGAAGTCCGCCACCCGCTCCAACTGGCTGAGGTAGCCCCACAAAGAAACCTTGGAATCATCGTTGATATGATACACCAGTTTCAAAAGGCCGACTTTCGAGTGAAGATCAAGACCAGATGCGGCAGGAGCGTCTTGGTTGTATGAGGGGATGGAGGTTTTGGGCGAGCTTGCGGGCATGCTGAGTCCGGCGCGATCCTCGTTGGTGATACGGGCCGACACCATGATGTCGAGTGATCCTCTTTGCACCCCTATGGACAAGTCGTGACCGGCGCTCATATGGTCGCTGGTTTTTGTCGATGTGAGGGTGAGATGGGATCGGATGTTGGCGCCGTTTATCTCTTTTCCCGGACGGGTAACGATGTTGATCACGCCTAGAAATGCATCCGCTCCATACAACGCCGATGCCGGACCGCGAAGGATTTCGATCCTCTCTACAGAAGAAAAAGGAATGAGCTCCGTTCCGAGCCAATTGCCTGCCGTGGCTCGAAAGGCCACTGATTGGCCGTCAATCATGACTTTGAGGGTGCCGCTCTCGCCGAACAATCCACCTGCAACCCCCCGCACGGCCACGTTGGGAATGATGTGATCATCGATCACGTAAAACCCTACCACATGTTGCAGTATTTCACTGACGGATTGGTATCCCCACTTGTGAATGTCCAGCCTGGTGATGACGAACACGGTGGCAGGCGCTTCTTCCATGGATTTTTTAGTTTTGGTCGCAAGCCATACTTCGACCGGGGTGTCTAAAAACTCCTTCAACTCGGTCAAATCCTTGTCGCTATTGTCGGTTGAAGAAACCCTGTTTGGTGGGGTTTGATCCGCTTTTACCGGCTGCTGGGGTGCAATCAAAACGCATAGGATCCAGTTCGTGACGCAAAAAACCACCGTTTTCAAGCAGTTTCTGTGCATAGGTTTCCCTTTCTCTCGATCTCACAGTGGGTTGTAGACACTATACCGGATACTGACCGGCTTACAAATGATTGTGCACATGGATGATATGATTGTACTCGGCCGATTGCCGCATGGCAAGAAACGGTTTCGTCTCGGTTTCGCCTTACCATGATGGGTTCGGTTCTTGACTCTGTCGGGGGCAGATGCTATTTTTACAAGATACGCCCATACAAAGATGGTTTCTTCTGCACAGCTCGCTTTCTTGAGTAAAAGGATTTGGGATCCAACGACAGTGTGTCTGAGTTACAGACGGTCGTTTAACTTTTGGAGGTCGATCTGAGTTCATTTGGAAAGGAGAGGGCATGAAAAAAAGAATCATGATTAAAGCGTGGGTATGCCTGACTGGATTTTGTATGTTATTGGTTTCTATGGGATGTGGCGGCGGCGGTGGAAGTAGTGGACCGTTGCAGTTGCGTTGGGCAGAAGCTTGGCCCATCAATACAGATCCGGCTTTGGCCGAAGATTTTGCTTCATCGATCTATGCGCTCAATGTCTATGATACATTGTATTTTCCGGACGCCAATGGCGACCCCAAGCCTCATCTGGCGACCCAGGCTCCGACCGTATCGGACGATTATTTAACCTATACGTTTACGTTGCGAAATGATGTGGTTTTTCATAGTGGAGACAAGCTGGAAGCCGATGACGTGGTTTTCAGCCTCGAGCGGCTCTTGGCGTTGAAAAGTGGTTTGGCGGCGTTGCTCGATCGGGTCGAGTCGGTTGAAGCGTTGAATGCAACCACTGTACGGATCAAGTTGGTCGAGCCATACGGACCGTTTCTCGTTATGCTGTATAAGCTTTATATCATGAACGAAGACGAAGTCATGGCGAATTTGGATCCGACGTCGAGTGAATTCGGCGAAAAAAAAGACTACGGAAAAAAATGGCTGGCTTCCAATGCGGCCGGAAGCGGCCCGTATATGATCAAAGAGTACAAAAAGGATGAGTATATTCTCTTGGAACGCTTTAAAACCTGGTGGGGTGGTTGGCAAGACAAAGCCCCCGATTTGTTTCAGATCATCTCCAACCTGGGGGAGCAGGGAAAGTTAGAGAACAAGCAATTGGATGTGTCGAGCATTTGGTTGAGCCATGATGCGTTCGAAAAACTCGCTTTGGAGTCTCATTTAGAAATCGCCGGTATTCCAGAAGCCAGCAACTTCAACATCATGCTCAATACCCAGAGGCCACCCACCGATGATGTGCATTTTCGTAAGGCTCTGGCGTATCTAACAGATTATGACGCCTTGTTGGCATATCTTCCGGGAAGCTCGAAACCGCACGGTCCGGTTCCAACTATCATGAGAGGTTTCGAAACACCTGCGTACGAATACACCAAAAATCTTCAAAAAGCACAAGATGAGCTGGATCTTTCGGCATGCAAGGACAAGCTGAGCGCTGATGAGTGTAAAGTACATTTGGTTTGGGTATCCGAAGTTCCGTCCGAAGAGGATATGGCGCTGGCTTTTCAGAGCCAAGCGGCGGCCTTGGGAATCACTGTTGTGGTTGTCGAGAAACCCTGGGCCACGTTGCTCGAAGACGCCAAAAGCAAAGAGAACGCTCTCAACGGCACCTTCATTCAGTACGGAGCTTTTTATCCCGAAGGGATGAGCATGCTGGAACGCTATCACACCAGCTACTCCGGAACCTGGATGCAATGGGAGTGGTTGGAGGATGCGGTATTGGATCAAGCTATCGATGATGCGCTGGCCACGGTTGATGAAAACGAAAGGTTTACCAAATACGCAGCGGTGCAGGCAACTATCATGGACAAGTGCCCCACCATATGGTTTGCCGATATGGTGGCCCGCAGGGCATACCGCACCGGTATATATTTCCCGGCGGCGGTCGCGGCGGAAAAGGGGGATCCGGTCAACCCCGTTCAGGGTTATGTGGGGTATGCGCACGATTTTAAAATATTGTCCAAATAGATGTCGGGACAAATGATCTTGGACTTGTTTTGCTATACCCCAACGTTGCATATAACGATGTATTGAGAGCGCACGGAATTAGCTGACTACAACAAAATGTGTGCATATATTTGATTGAGCCGGGATTTAACTATTTGTGGCTTTTGGAAACAATGTCATTCTGGCATGCTTTAAGCCGGAATCTATAATTTTAACAATGGATCCTGGATAGAATCTATCCAGGATGACGGCATTTTATGCAACTGGCGAGTATACTTACCATAAAATGGATAGTGAGGCATGTCCCATGAGACTATAGATCTGTTTTCCGTTTTCTGTATCAACCAAGTAGTAAAATGGAGTAGTACAACCCACTTCGACTTGCATGGTGACGGGCCCAAAGTTCCTCAGCTCCGCTCCGGCATGAAGATTCAAGCCCATACCGTGACCCTTGTTCGGTTGTACAAAACCAAACATGGAAAGCCCTAGACCCACATAGGGCGACCAACCTTTCCTGAGGATCGGAAAAACGGAGGCGCCAATATCCAGTCTCAAGAAGCTTCCATCGGGATCCTGTTTATGATCTAATAGATGATCATCTTTGAGAAAATGGAGATCAGGCTGCTCGATATAACCACCCAATTCGGAATACAACCTAATATGGGATAGCTCATAGGCAAGCTTTATATTAATACCGAACTTGGAATCGCTCGGATCACGGAAAACATCCATGTATAATATACCTAATCCAAACAAAAGTTTGCCTTTGTCCGTCCTTGTAGTTTCGTCTATTTTCTCTGTATGTTTATCTTTGTGGATTGATTGGGTATCTGGAGTGAGATTGGTAGATTTCGCATCCAAAGCAAACTCGGATTGATAGGTGAGCTTTTCTTGGGCTGCTAGTGGTGTGACCAGGCAACCTATCTGCAGGCAAATCCCGATTATTATGTTCCATCCTATCTTCATGATGACCCTTCGGATCAAAACGTAAGTAGCGAACTGTTTCATGTGGCCTACCATAAAAAAGAAAGCATTCCATAACCAAGCAAGCTATAGGTTTCGGTCAAATGATTGTTTCCTTGCAGAGAGAAAAAAGGCAAAAGACAACCGAGCTCGAAAAGCATGCGAGTGGAATGAAATCGAAACAACTCGAGTCCCGCGTGTATACTCATGCCCATGCCACGATTTTCATGGCGTACACCGGGTACTGTGTTCATCTTGAGATGCAAATACGAGATGTTGGCTCCAAAATAGGGAGACCATTGCCGATTCAGAAGTAAATAAGAAGCGCCCACCCCGAATCTGAACATGCTTTCTCCCGAAGAATTTTCGAAGAAGCCGCCTATCTCGGCGTGCATTTTAAAATGACGCATTTCATACGATAGGGTGAAATTGCCGCCGTTGTTGAGCTTACGAGTCGCCAAAAGATCGTCACCGAATAAAATACCAAATCCCAAAAGAAACTGACCTGGATTATCGGTTTCATTTTCCTCAACTCGCCGCACGCGCGATTCGGCTGCGTCCGAATCGTGCGTATCGCCCATACCTACCCTCGCGGTTGCGGTAGAGAGTGAACCTATCCAACTATACAGCGCCCAGCACAAAATAATCAAAAATCCATATGTCTTCATGATGCCTCATCCTTACTAGAACACTCAAAACTATTGCTGAATATAAGCAAATACAATGCCAAACTTACAATCCTATCCAGAGCTGTTCGAAACGTAAAAACGGCGCCTTTTTGACTGGCATATTGCGTTATAAAGATTTCACACTGTATTCGACATTCACAATAATCGCTTTGTACCCTCGGCTGATGGCAGTGGGTGTGATTTCAACGGATCTCATAGCCGAAGATGGATTGCTTATTGATTGAGGATATTTTGTGGAGTCGATTGCGACGGTCACAGCTGAAAACGGGGATCCGGTCAACCCCGTTCAGGGTTATGTGGGGTATGCGCACGATTTTAAAATATTATCCAAATAGATGTCGGGGCTCATCATACATTGATTAGACCGATGGAGATGGCTCCGATTGCCAAAGCTTTGAGCATAGTCCGGTCGAGGTATTCTTTGAAGATGGCATAGGCACCCAGGGCGCTTAGTCCCACAACCGCGATACTTATCGTGGGAAAGATCTGCGAGCTTTGCCATCCTGGAATACCCAGAGCTCTGAAAAGATAGTATACGCCCGCGTAGTTGGTGCATCCGAGCAATAGGCCCAGAGCAAAATCTTTCCACTTGAATAGAAGTTTTTTGCCTGCCAGATTTCGGACCCAGATGGATAGGCTTATCAAAAACGCCGCCGAAAAAGAGCTCGTGACATAAATATGATAGGAATCGGGATCGAGGAAGTGATGTTGGACTGCCTTGATGAGGGTGGCGTGTAGTCCGAAAGCCAGAAATAGTAAGCCGGGCAGCTTGACTACCGGGTTGTTTCTGCCGGGGTGTGGGTTCGGGTGGATAGAGCTTTGGCTGCTGAGGTAGAGAGACACGATGGCGGCGATGATGCCGGCCGATTTTAAAAGGGTGATTTGATCGTCATACAAAAAGAACGCCGCTGTGGTAGGGATCACCACTGCCAACCTGGAGGCCAGGCTTGCAGATGCCACGCCGTGTTTTTGGGTTGTGCGCCCGATGAGAAAAAAACAGATCATGAGCATGGCTCCTTGGACGATCGAAATGGGATACCAAGGGCTTTGTATGATATCGATGAGGTTGTGGGAGGGAAACCATGCAATACAGCCGATGGCTACGCAGACAAGATAATTTGCAACGATTGCGGTTAGCAATCGGCAGTGGAAACGAGCAATGGTTTTGAACATGAGATGCGTGAGGGTGGAAAAAACGATCGCCAGTATCAGTGTTGCCATTAGGCTGTCCCGGGGTTGAAATAGCCTGTGGATTGCGGTTGTACTTCGATCCGGGTGGTGGTGGCAAATCTTTGTCGCCTCACGCGGGTCGACCGGAGTGTGATTGAAAACCTAAAAATCCTCGAACTCGGAAAGATTGAAAGTTACCTTGACCATAAGGCCCCGGGTTATAACGGGTATTCCGTTTTTTATCGTGGGTTTGTATTTCCATTTGCGCACCGCCTCCAAGGCGGATTGCTCGAAAAAACCGGATGGCTTGGCGTCGATGACTTTGGGTTGTTCCACCGCTCCGGTCAAGCCGATGGAAAACTCAATCAGCACCCATCCCTCGATTCGTTTTTCTTGCGCGATGCGCGGATAGATGGGTTGTATTCGCACCAACGGGACGATTCCGCCACCGGAGCTCCCTTCGTGCAGTCTACCCAGATTTCTTCGATCTATATCTGGATCGATCGAGGGGATTGACGGAGCATCCATGTCGATTCCGCCGGAGGTATTCGAGGTAGGTGTCAGGTTGTTGTTGAGGGATGAAGTTCTTTGGGGTCTATCGATCCAATCTTTTTTGGGTAGCTCGGGTTTTTTTTCAATGACTTGAGTGTCTCGTTTGGTGCGTGTGAATTCGATTTTTACTCGAGGGATCTTTTGGATGCTTTCATCGGTCTTATCATGGATCAGAGACTGCATCAGGAAAAAAAGCCCCAGGGTTATCGTGAATGCAAAGCATACGATGGATAGAGATTTGACGAGATACCGGTATCCTAACACTCCGGCGTGGATGGGTTGGAGGAGTGAGCTCATGATTATATCCTCTCTTGTTAGTACTAATATTATAGTATTAAATTCGGCTCAAAAATGCAAACAAAAAATCAACGGATTGAGCGCAATGTAGATGTACAGGCAAATACGAAATGTTGTTCCGGTTCGGATGAGCGGTTTGTGAGTTCTACCTTAAGATGGATTGCGTACAAACATAAAATCTATCTTCGATTCTATCTATAGGTAGA
>JBFFBT010000063.1:0-22500 GCA_041560255.1 Myxococcota bacterium
GAATCTATAATTTTAACAATGGATCCTGGATAGAATCTATCCAGGATGACGGCATTTTATGCAACTGGCGAGTTTACTCTCCTTTATTGGGCTGAATTGTTTTGGGGATTGATGTAAAAAAACAAGATTATTTCGAAAGATGATATTCATGTCCAAAATAGAAAATGAAGTGCTTATGGTTTGGGAGATGGTATGATTTATGAAATTATTTCCTAAAATTTACGCATGACACACAGCTGATCAAAAAGATCTGTGCTGAGCATTTCAACATAAAGACTATTGTAAGATAAAGTTTGGTCGCAGGTGTCTTCCTATGTACAATTTTTGCAAACTGTGCAATCAACGGTTGTGCATTTTTGGTTGCAATGAACATTTTTGAATGATGGATGTAATGCTTATAGTATGAAGATGATGCGGGAATAATTCTGGAAAGCTTCTCTACATCCGATATCCGGCTCGCATGTATCCATAGATGCCCGGTACGTCATATGTACTGGCGTCGAAGCCGTTCAATGCGCAGCTCATGCATATGGGAGGATCTTGGTTGAACAGGTTGTTGACTCCGATAGTAAGAAACATGTTCTGATCCAGTTGAGAGGGGGTCCAGGTAAGTTGCAGATCCAGGTACCAGGTCGGGTCGAGCATGTTTGTGGATAGATCGTCTGGTTCCACTGGATCCGAGCACAATCCAGGAAAATCATCAAATCCTCTGCAGGGCTCTTTGACCGAATGGATGTATCTCGCGGTTGCCGATGCGCTCAAATCATCCAACGACCAGTCGGCGATGAATGTTGTCTTGAACTTGGGATAAGCCTGCTCGGGATCGCCCACTTCGGTGCCTTCTCTTTGAATTTTGAGAAGACCGTCTTGTCCTTCGATCTTTACGGTGAAGTTTTTCAAGAAGTTCGAGATCCAAGTTAAACCGAACCTACCGGCTGGAGTTTGTGGCGACATATAACGCAACGTTACGTCCCATCCATCGGTTTCGATACCACCGATATTGATGAGTTGGTTGTAAAATCCGTTGATGACGCCTCCCTTGGTCCTCGATATTCCAGAGCACATTTCTTGGTCGAGCTCTGATACGCAGGTGTCGAGCTGCACCTGTGCATCCTTGGCTCGGATGGCGTCGTCGATTTGAATCCGGAAATATGTGATCTCGAGCTCCAGTTGATCTCCCCAGATTTGATCCATGATCCAAGTCGGGGAAAACACGATGCTTGCCGTAACACCTTGAGAGGTTTCCGGCTGCAGGTCACGATTGCCTCCGGTGATAACGGCGATCTGTGAGTTGGGCATTTCATAGCTGCCGTCTGCGGGCACCCCGAGTTGAATACAATTGTTGATGATTTCTTGGCTTTGGTTGCTGCCGAGAAAATCCGAACAAGGGTCGACCAGGGTTTGATCATACCGTGCGGCTGTGCTGAAAAGCTCGCCGATGCCCGGTGCCCTGAAACCTTGTGCATACGTGCCTCTAAACATCAATCCCGGCATGGCTCGCCAGCGCAGGCCGGCTTTGAAGGTTTCTTCCATTCCAAAAGTCGAGTAGTCCGAAAAACGCACCGCTCCGGAAAGATCCAACAGATCAAATCCGGGTTGGTCTGCCAAGATGGGGATTTTTATTTCTGCGTAGGCTTCGTTGACATAAAACCCTCCGGAAGTGGGGCTGGCGGGTATTCCGGCGGTATCGCCCGAGACCACCACCGAATCGGGTTGGAAAAACCCGTCGTGTTTCCGGTATTCGTAACCAACCGCCATACCCAGGTTTCCCGCAGGCAGCTCGAGCAAGTCGCCCGAAACGTTGGCTGTGATATCGACCAGGGTTTGTTGAGAGACATCTTTTTGTACAAAGGTGACATAATCGAGCATTTCCCTGGTGATGGTTCCGGAGCCGGTCGAACCCATGCCTCCAAAAATATTAAACGGCACACATCCCTGGATAACGTTGTCGGGTGTGCCGCATCGATACATGTTTGCGTCGGGGTCATAGAATGCGGGGCCGAGAGCATTGGCAAGCTTGGCTGCGTTGAACGCTCCGTTTTTAATCTGATCCGCGCGGTTTACGGAATATATCATCGTGGTATCCCAATAGAAAGACGAGTCGGCTACCCGAAAAGAACCGTTAGCGCCGCCGGAAAGATACCAGGTATTGACATTCTGCCGATAGATGCGTGGACCGGCTTCAATGGGACGACGACTTACGCCGAATTCGTTGGTTTTGGCATCCAGCGTGAAGCCGAAAGGATTGTAGGGATTGGATTCGTGTATGGATATGAAATCAGTGATGCTGTTGTTTCCCCAGCCCGGGCCGATAAAAAGCGGTTCAGGTGCAGCTTGGTTTTTGGATTGCCGGTTGTTGTACAAGGATTTTACGTTGATGTTCACATACTCGTTCACCTTGTATTCCAGTTGGCTGAACGCACCGAAGCGTTCCGATGGGGTCAGCACACGGTTATAAGGGGCGAAATTAAACCGATCCGGCGTGTCGAAAGGATGAAAATCGTCTGCATTTCCACCGGGATCCAAGGGATCATAGAAAGGAATACCATCGATTCCCGTGTCGATGGTGACATCGACATCCTTGCCGGTATTGGGGTCGGTGAAAAACATACGTCCTTGCGGAGTTCCGGAAGAGCAACGGCCCGAGCATTTTCCGATGCCCGGGGTTACCCACTTGGACATTTCTCGATCGGCTGCGATGATTTCACCCTGTTTGATGTAAGATAGGTTGAGAGAGACCGACATTTTGTCGGTCGTATTGCCCCAGGTCAGATCGTATTGTTGTTGAAATCCGTCGCCCGGGTGATAGCCTCCGACATAGGCGTTAGCCTCGAAACCATCGATTTCCTTTTTGGTGATGATGTTGATAACCCCTGAAATGGCGTCTGATCCATAGACGGAAGAAGCGCCGTCTTCCAAAATTTCAACTCTCTCGATAATCCCGACTGGTATGGTGTTGAGGTCTGTCGCCATGGATACCCCGCTCGCAGACGACCCGTTGACCCAGCGAACCCCATCTACCAGTACCAGCACTCGATTTGAGCCCAAGTAGCGTAAATCGGCCTGCGCAGAACCGGCTCCGATGCCCCCACCGTCGGCGGGAAAGCCGAAGTTGCCGCTGGAGTTGAATTTGGTATTCAACGCTCCGCCAGAAACCGGGAGTCTCTGGAGCATATCGGCAACCGAGGTCATGCCTGTACGGTCAAGGTCGCCTTCTGATAGATTGAGCACCGGGGAGGATGCGTCGAGGGGGTTGGTTCGGATACGCGATCCCGTTATCACGATTTCTTCGGCCTTTTCTCCCGCAGGCTCTGAATCTTGAGAGGAATCATCTGTTTCTTCGGGTGGCCGGCCCTCTTGGGCGGTGGCCGGTTTGTCCGCAACTGCCATGGATACACATAAAATCGCTCCCAGGGTCCAAAAACCCTTCCACCATTTTTGCATGGTCGTCTACCTCCGTTTCGAATTGACTGATAAAGAAGTAAACCAGGAGTAGAGTCATGATGTAGAATAAAATTCAAGAGGAAAAAGCTTTGTTTGATTTTCTTTATATTTGTTAGGATATTGGCACAAGCACCGCGATGGCGTGGGAGGCCATGCCCAAACCCGTACCGGTAAATCCCAGGCCTTCTTCGGTGGTGGCCTTGATGTTGACGTCCCGGGTGGAGAGGGCGAGAGTCTGGGCGACGACCTGTTGCATGCGGGGTATCGACATGGACAGCCGTGGCGCTTGCGCTATGATGGTGATGTCTATCGAGGTTGTCTGGTAACCCGCTTTTTTTACAAGATCGATCGTGGCCTCGAGAAGCTTCAGGCTGCTTATTCCTTTGTATTTCGGCTCGTTGTCGGGAAAAAGCCTGCCGATGTCGCCCAATCCGGCTGCCCCCAGTATGGCGTCGATGAGCGCATGCAGGGCCACATCTGCGTCCGAGTGGCCCAACAAGCCCTGGTGGTAGTCGATTTCGACGCCGCACAGGATGAGCTTTCTTCCCGCCGTGAGTTTGTGAACATCGTATCCGTGACCCACTCTGGGAACCATCGCGAATCCTTTCCCCATATCGGCAGTATGCACGCGGCCGAGATCCTTTTGGGTGGTTACCTTGAGGTTGTCCAAATCGCCCTCGATGGTAAAAACCTGCTGGCCGGACGCTTCTACCAAAGAGGCTTCGTCGGTGTGCTCCTGCCGGTTGGCTCCGGATTGCTCGACCCAATGGTAAGCAAATTCGAGCACCTCGCGCCGAAATCCCTGTGGGGTCTGAATGAGCCGCAATGCATTGCGGTCGAGGGTCTCTATGACCCGGTTGTCTCGGCCGACTTTTTTTACTGTATCAGATGGGATCACCGCAGGCACCGCGGCTTTATGTAACCAGGCAGAAGTTATGATCCTGCTCATAAGTCCGGGGGTTACATTTGGACGGGCCGCGTCGTGGATGAGCACCAAGTTGCATTGCGGCGGCAGCGTATCAAATCCGGCCCGGACCGAGTCCATCCTTTGGGCGGCGCCCTTGGTGTAGACAATGGGTTGATGGAGTTCGCTCGATGGAAGAACGCCGGCATCCGGATCATAATCTTTGGGGAGAACCACCACCAAACCTTTAATCTCGCTACATTGCCTGAGTTTCGATACGGTGATGGAAAGTAGGCTGCGGCCTGCAAGCGTCATGAATTGTTTGGGGATCGAGCTGCCGAAACGTCTGCCCAGGCCTGCGGCCGGCACGATCACCCATGGGTGGGGTTGTGCGGTTGTCGGTCTGGGCATCCTGCCGCTCTCTCTTTTTTCTTGTCCCATCAAGGCAATTCTTGACAGGTTGGGTCGAACGTGTCAACGATTCGGACAGAAAGAGAGCGCCATGCAAACCAAAAAGCCTGCTGCATTGTTTGATTTTGATCTAACGCTTACCACCAAAGACTCGTTCATGCAGTTTGCTGGATTTCTGCTCAAGAGCTGTCCGGGAGCTTGGAGAAATCTGCCCGGATTGGTGGTACGCACTGTGCCATACAGCGTGGGGCTGGTAAGCAAAGAACGCATGAAATCGTTGGTGGTGGGTATGATGGCCGGCTTGTCTGAGCAGGCGGCGGCGGATCTCGTTGTGGAGTTTTGTAACAATATCGTCGCACCAACATATCTGCCCAAAGGTCTCGAAAGACTTGCCTGGCACAAGCGAGAGGGTCATACTTTGGTGTTGGCCTCGGCTTCTGTGGACGTGTACCTCGAGCCGATCAGCCGGGAGCTGGGTTTCGATGTCTTGGTTTGTTCGCGCACCAGTCGCACCCGACCGCTCGAGTTGGTAGGGAAAAACTGTTTGGGGATAGAAAAAGTCAAACGCCTTCAAAAACTTCCATTTTTTGATCAGACCGACTGGAAAGAGTCGTATGCCTACAGTGACCACATTTCGGATTTGCCCATGTTCATGCTGTGCGGAAAACCGGTGGCGGCCAACCCGAGTAGAGCTCTTCGTGCGTATGCAAAAAAAGTCGGTTGGGAGATTGTGAATTGGAGGTAACGGGTGGGTTTGTCCGGCATGCACACGTTACCCAGCTCGATGCGATGGTTTTCCAAGGGTGATTTGGGTGCATTTTGGGCTTTGTTTGCGGACAATTTGGCCAACCTGATCCTCATCATGGGAGTGTGCGGCTTCGTTTTCAAGATGCCTCCCGAGGTTGTCTACGGCCACATCCTGCCCGGTTTGGGTATGGCTTTGTTGTTGGGGCTTTTGGTATACACGTATCTTGCCAGGCGCTTGATGGTCCGGTACGGGCGGTCTAAGGTTACCGCGCTGCCATACGGTATCAGCACACCCATTTTGTTTGTCTATCTTTTCGGGGTGATCGGACCGGTGTATGCCATGACGGGCAACGCTCGGACGGCTTGGCAGGTAGGCTTGGCGGCATCCTTTTTGGGTGGGCTGGTGGAAATGGCCGGTTCGCTGGCAGGTCCCTGGTTAAAAAAGAACCTGCCTCGGGCCGGTATGCTCGGCACCCTGGCAGGTATCGCGCTGGTGTTTATTGCCGCGGTACCGATGGCCGAGGTTTTCGAGCATCCCATCATCGGTTTGCCCTGCCTGGTGGTTGTGTTGGTCGGACTGGTGGCCGGGATTAAGCTTCCGGCCGGATTGCCTGCGGGATTGGCTGCAATTGTATTGGGGATTGCGATTGGATTATGTACGGGTGATTCGAAAATATCTTTTGATGGTATCGGGTTTTATCCTCCGGTTCCGGTTTGGTCGGATTTGTGGTCCGGCCTGCAGGCCATGCTGGACAACTCTTGGGTGTTTGCCGTGGTCATACCCGCCGAGATCTACAACTTCATCGAAACCATGAACAATGTAGAGTCTGCCGAAGCGGCCGGCGATGCCTATCCGGTCAGAACATGTCAATTGGTTGATGGGGCCGGTACCCTGGTGGGGGCTGTGTTTGGTTCGGCGTTTCCCACCACGGTATTCATCGGGCATCCGGGTTATAAACGCATGGGTGCCCGAACCGGCTATACCTTGGGGGTAGGGGTGGTGGTGTTTCTGGCCGCGTTGTTCGGTGGATTGAAGTTTCTTCATGGATTGGTACCTTTGGCGGCCGTGGCGCCCATATTGGTGTTTATCGGATTGGTGATGACCGCCCAGGCTTTCTGGTCCACTCCCAAGGCCCATGCGATGGCGGTCGCCGTTGCGATGTTGCCTCATGTATCCAATCTTCTCATGGTAAAATGGGAGGCTCTGCGCACATCCATGGCTGGAATGATGAGTGAGCCTCTCCCCGAGCTTGTATCCCTTACCATGCAATCGGCCATGCTGCAGCAAGGTGCGCATGTGGCGGGTCACGCAGCACTCAGCGCCGGATCGATCTTGGTGGGGTTGCTCTGGGGAGCGGCGACGGCATTTTTGGTGGATAGGGCTTGGGTCAAGGCGGCTTTGGTGCTGGGTTCGTGCGGTGTGCTGAGTATGTTCGGCATCATTCATGGGGCCAAGCTTGAGATTGGATGCGGTAAGCTCGTTTGGGTCTATTTGGGATTGGCGCTGGCTCTCATGGTTGTTGGGTTGAGCGAAAGATACGGTCGCGCCGGCCTCAAGGAGAGCAATCCTCAGGCTCATCGATGAATCGATTTGCTCCAGTCTTCTTCATACATGTGATAGCGGGCGGCTTGCATGCCCAAGCGGGTGTAGACCTTTTGGGCTGTGTGGTTGTTTGCTTCGGTATACAATCGAAGGCCGCACACATCGCCTGACGATCGAGCCATTTCTTTTAAGCGCTCATAGAGCTTACGAAAAACATTTTTTCCGCGTGATTCGGGCTTGACGTATACGGACTGGATCCACCAAAAGTTTCCATTTCTCCAATCACTCCACTCGTAGGTGACCATCAATTGACCCAAAACCGTACGGTCTTGCTCCGCCAGGAGATAAAAACCCCGTTGATGATCCGCCAGCAGGTTTTGGACGCCCAGTCGAACGGTGGCATAATCGAGTCGTTTGTTTTCGGTCTCATTTGCCATGGCGACATTGTTGTACGCGATGACCTCGATATCGGACGGACGGGCTGTGCGAATCGTAATTTCTGTCATGGGGTTTTCCTCAACATTGCAGTCAGCATCAGATTGGTTTCGGTAATCGAAATTTGTTCGAGCACCCTGAATCCAAAATGCTCATAGACGGGGATGTTTTTCGGATCCAGAGTGTCCACATAGCAGGGGAGTCTTTTTTCGTCCAGATCTGCGAGTACTGCTTTGATGAGCCTGGTTGCATGGCCCTTTTTTTGGCATTCGGGTCTGACTCCGATAATGTTGAGATACCAATGCCTGCAAGGCGCCAGGCGGTGGTGGGCGTCGTCGATGGCATTGCCTACCGCTTTGATTTTTCTGGCGATTTTAAACGTGCCCAAAAGAGTTTTGAATGGCACGGATCGCAGCACTTTCCAGGCTGTAATGGTATGTTGGTCATATGGAAGCCATCCGGCTACGGCTTCGAGATGGGAGGAAGTAGCGACAACCAAGCCATTTCGTACGCAGATATATAGGATGTATTCGAAGAAAGGAATCAAGGTTTTCTTTTTCGCATTTGATTTTTGTTGCAGATGCCGACACAGGGGATAATCGACAAAAGCTGCATGGATGCTTTCGGCTGCGGATCTGATATTATTCGCCTGCAATCGAACAAGCTGGTTGGTATCATTGCTTTGCATGACAGTTCTTTCATACATGTTGAAGCGGTGGTTTTTGTATCATATTCAAAGATGAAAAGAAACTCTGGGCAGAAGCTAGGCATTTAACCCAAAAGTTATTTGCGAAGAAGTTTTGCAAAATCTAACTTAAGATAGATGGACGCAATGGTTTTACCGAGATACACTCCGGCCAAATAGCACCTCCGTACGTTCATTAATCAGTCGGCGCGTTGATGGGATCGATCAGAACGCTATCGCTTTGGTGTTGTAGTAAAAGGGAGGAATCTCATGTCAAGGTATTTACAAAGTATGGGTTTGATCGTGATGGCATTGTTTTTAAAGTATGTTTTGAGTGGATGCAGTCCGAGCGACCAAATCGATGAGCTGCATAGAGCCACAACCTCAAGCGATGAGCAAACGATTTTTTTCGATGATTTCGAGACCCACCTGGGTTGGTTGGTCAATCCCGAGAGTGATGACTCTGCGGTAACCGGTCAATGGCAACGGGGCAATCCCCGGTGCACTCGATACCAAAAAACCATCTACCAGATGGGTAGATCATTTAGTGGACAATATGCCTTGGTCACAGGTGCAAAAGCAGGCCGACATGCTGGAAGCAATGATGTCGATAACGGTGTGACCTCGGTTCGATCTCCACTTGTGAAAATTCCCGAGGGATGTGGTTGTAGACTTTCATTGATGTATTATCTGTCACACTACCGAAATGCCGAAGACACCGACGGCTTGCGGATTACCCTAATCGGCGACTCGTATAAAGTTTTATTTGAGGAATTTGGGAGTCACGACATCGATCCGGCTGAGTGGGAGCCTCTCGAAGTTTTTGTGCCTGAAGGGTATGCTGGGCAGGAGGTCTATTTTCTCATAGAAGCCTTTGATGTGAAAAACCCTAGCTTGTTGGAGTCGGCCATTGATGATGTCAGGATAACCTGTCTGCCGTCGCCTGGCCCAACCCCGACTCCCGACCCAGGGCCTCATCCAACGCCGATACCGCCGACTCCGACACCTGCACCTACACCTCCTACCCCGACACCCATACCTCCTACGCCGCCACCTCCGCTTCCGGATCCGATCAAAGATCTTCGCATGGTCGAAGACATACGTCCGGGAGTAGGAAGTTCCAACGTTTATCCTATTGGAGTTGTGGGCGATCGGGTCATACTGCGTGCCGATGACGGCCTACATGGGTCCGAGCTGTGGACGAGCGACGGTACCCCGGGTGGAACCGTCCTGCTTAAAGACATTGTGCCCGGATCCAAGGGTTCCAGTCCGGCTGCAATTTTTGATGTAGCTACTCGATCGGCTGAACAACCTAACAATGATTTGGTCTTCTTCTTGGCTGATGACGGCGTGCATGGATACGAGCTTTGGAAAACCGATGGAACACAGGTTGGTACGGTCATGGTGAAAGACATCTATCCGGGGGTTGAAACCTCGAAAATCGGTTATGCCATCATGTTGAAAAACGAAATTTACTTTGTGCCCAACGATGGCGAGCATGGCCATGAGCTATGGAAATCCGATGGAACCGAGGCAGGTACGGTTATGGTAAAAGATATCTTACCGGGCTCTAAAGACTCACGAATTTACATCGGAACAGCGATCGCAACCCATGATCGAATCTTCTTTGCCGCCTCCGATGGTGTGCATGGAGTGGAGCTTTGGGTGAGTGACGGAAGTGATGTGGGTACTTTTATGGTGAAAGATATTTTCCCTGGGGCCGGCGATTCGAGACCCGATCCAATGCGGGGGGATTCCTGGTGGCTGTCGCCTTTTTCAGATACCGGGCAAATACTTTTTAGCGCCAATGATGGTATTCACGGACACGAGTTGTGGATTAGCAATGGTACCCAAGCGGGTACGCATATGTTGAAGGATATTGAACCGGGGATCGAAAACTACGGCCTTGAACCCCTTGGTGGCATCCGAGGGTTGGTCTTTTTTATTGCCAATGATGGTGTTCACGGAGTTGAGCTTTGGCAATCCGACGGTACGCCGGCCGGTACGATCATGACCAAGGATATATTGGCGGGTGAGCAGAGTACTTCCTTGTATCCAGGCGTTATGCTAAAAGATAACTATTTCTTTTTTGCTGGCCAACCAGTCAATCAATTCGAGCCTTGGTTGAGTGATGGAACCGAATCCGGTACCTTTTTGATAAAAGAGATCATGCCTGGCTCTATGGGTTGTAGTCCGGGAGGATTGACCCGATTGGGGGATAGAGTTTTTTTTACTGCCGACGATGGTGTCCATGGGTTCGAGTTGTGGATGAGTGACGCAACCACCAGCGGTACCATGTTGGTGTCCGATCTGCAACCGGGAGAGAAAAGCTCTTTTCCGCACCCGGTTATCAGGTTGCATGGAAAATTGTTTTTCAGCGCCATCACCGAGCAGCACGGTCGGGAGCTATGGATACTGGATACAAAGACTCCACCGGAACCTTCACCACCACCCTTGCCTCCTGGAGTCAGCGAGGTAGCTCTCCTCAAAGATATAAGGCCGGGAGAAGAAACCAGCTTTCCAAGGTATCTGGGTGTGGTGCAAAACCAACTCATTTTTTGTGCGGATGACGGCGTTCATGGGCCTGAGCTTTGGAAATCTGACGGTACGGTAGAAGGCACAGTATTGGTAAAAGATATAATTCCCGGAAAAACCGGCTCCAATCCAGATAGATTCGGTGAGGACATGATGCCCATACCCATGGGTACCATTGATGGTTATCTTTTATTTACTGCCAACGACAATATTTATGGGCGGGAGTTATGGAAGACTGACGGCACAGATGCAGGTACGATGCTCGTTAAAGATATAAACTCCGGTGAAAATGACTCTGGAGCTTTGTGGATCGGCATGATTGACGACAAACAGTTCGTTTTCAACGCAGATGACGGGATTCACGGAAAAGAGCTGTGGGTATCCGACGGCACACAAGACGCAACGGTCATGATCAAAGATATTTTACCGGGACCGGAAGGCTCATCTCCGGTCAGCAATTATCCAATAAACGGCGAGCGGATTTTTTTTGTAGCAAATGATGGTAGCGACGTCAATCAACTTTGGGTGACGGACGGGACGGAAGCGGGTACCTATTTGGTCAAAGGCATCCAATCACAACCCGGTGTTCCAGGATTTCTCATTTTGACGGTCATTGGGGATAAGATCTTGTTTCGATTCGATGACGGTATACATGGCTCTGAGTTGTGGGTATCAGATGGGACCGAAAAAGGCACTACAATGGTTCGAGACGTTATTCCGGGATCGATGGGTTCGAACCCCCGTCTCATTGCTTCCATGGGAGCGTACGCTTTGATTGGTGTCTATAACGGTATCGACGGAACCACTCTTTGGAGGAGTGATGGAACACAATTGGGTACCTTTGAAATAAAAGATATTTTGGTATCTGGTAGTTGGCCGTACTATGCAACGCGTCATAATGATCGGGCATACTTCAGAGCTCGGATTGACAACGCTCATGGTAATGAGCTTTGGAGTAGCGATGGCACCGAATCCGCAACGTTCATGATCAAAGATATCTTTCCTGGACCGGAAAGCTCAAACCCATTTTGGCCACATTCTTACGATGATGTCGTATTTTTCAATTCCAACGATGGAGTTTTTGGATCCGAGCTTTGGATGAGTGACGGTACGGCACAGGGTACAACAATCGTAAAAGATATTGCACCTGGAATAGAGCCGTCCCACCCAAGCGAGTTCATCACGGCGAACAACCTGCTTTTTTTCATGGCGGATGATAAGCTGCATGGCTTTGAAATATGGGTCCTGAAGACGAATCCATAGTCATTGTAAAATAGGATGAGGGAAGCTGTATAGATGGGGTCAAAAGGAGTATTTTTTTACGGCGTGGCCGATTGTCAAGGCCCTTTGAACGCCCAATTGGCGCTTTGCACCAACAGATCGAACAATGCGCTTCCCGCAGAGGCTTGTGACATCCGGTACCAACCGAAATACACCATCGGATGGGTTTTGTGGGCCGCGAGCACGGTTTGGTTGGACAGGGATTTGATCAGGACGTCGACATGATGGTTATGGGTGGAGATGGAATCCACCCAAACCGGATTGCCTACGTCCAGCGCGCCGAGAGCCACACCGGCTCCGGATGTGATGGGGTGGGTGTTATCGACCACATTGAACTCGTCTTCGGACATATGTTCTTGTTGGCGTTCGCCGAGTCCCAGGTCGTCGGCAAAACCCACGTTGGCGCAAACTACCGGGCGGCCGGATTTGACGAGCTCTCTTAGATTCCAATATCCATAGAATCCACAGATCACGATTCCGTCGAATCGTTCCCACTCGCTTTCCGACTTGAAATATGAGGTGTTGGGCTCGTTGAAACACCATTGGTGGATGAGCTCGGACGAATAACCCGCATCGCTCAAAGTGTCTCGAAATACCACCGCATCGGCCGTCAGGGATGAGCTATGACTGAGATTGTAAGAGATCACAGCGATATCTTTCGGCATGACAGGGCTCTCCTTTCTTGATTGCCAACAGGAATGTAAATCATGTAACCGTTCACTTGGAGTAACGGCGACCCTTTCGATTTCTGCGAAACTCGCTGATTTACAAGCAATCAAAAATCGATTGCTTGTAAACCCTGCTCAGACAAGTTCTCGAATTCTCAAGAATCACCATTATCCCAAGTAAACGATTACAAAATCATAGTTTGAAAAAGATAACACAAAGAGCGGGACGACCGATGCGCCTCGCTCTTTGCGTCGTATTGGTTTCGTTATTTCACCATAACGAAACGCTTGTCCATGGGGCCTTGCGGGGCTGGATGTTTGTAATCCCATGGTCGGATCTGCAAGAAGTTGATCGGACCTTCTCCAGAACTCATTGCCAAGAAAGTAAACCTACGTGTGCCGGGTGCGCCCAAAAGACCTGTTTTGGGTGGGATGTACTCGTCACTGAGCAGCACCACGCATTTGGGCATGGTCTCGAGCGCACAGGTGTAGCCGGTAGACGCCGCGCCGTCTTCTTGGATGATTTGGAACTGCTCACCTACTTTTACGGTCGTGGGAGGAAGAACGGTTTCCTTGCTCATGGATTTGCCCCCTTTTCGAATAGAAGTTTTTGAAAATAAAGAAACTTCACCCCTCACTCGCAGCCTCAATCCCGAACCCTTCGATGCAAACCTCATCCCCCGGGGTTTTTGTTCGGCAGCTGGAAACTCACTTTTCCGATCGGTAATTGGAGATTAGGACATGTTCCAGAATTTTTGTCAATAGAAAAATTGTAAAAGAAAAAGGTTCGTTTTGACGCCGGCGCTTCGTATGATGGTCGAAGTAGCGGGTGTCGTTCTGAGGTCGAAGCAAGGAGTGTGTGCGTGAGCAAAACACTGACAGAGGTTCCCAAGCGGGTATGGCTCGAGGTCATAGGGTTGTGGGGTGTTGTCATCGGGTTTATTTTTGTTTTCAAATTGCTCGAATTTATCCCTTTGGTACGGGAAAATCTTTGGGGTATTGCGGGTATCTTGTTTTTGTTTGTGCCGATCGAGTATCTCTACCGCCGGGGTTGTCATCCGTCCGTATATGGAATCAGCGCAAAAAAACTGGGTAGCGGAGCTCTGTGGGCGTCGATCCTGGCGGTTGCGGCCTTTCCTTTGTATCTGCCCGCTTTTGGGTGGTGGTTTGAACGATCGGCGTTTCAACTCGATTTGCCGCCCGATTTTTTCAAAATCGTGGTGGGCAACCTTTTTTTGGTGGCGCTGCCCGAAGAAGCATTTTACCGGGGTTACATGCAAGGTAGGCTGGATGGTGTATTTAGAGGACGAATGAAAGTTCTGGGAGCCGAAGTGGGGTGGTCCGTGGTGGTTGCATCGGTGTTTTTTGCCGTTGGTCATTTGGTGGAGTTTAGACCCGACAAGCTGGGGACTTTTTTCCCGGGATTGTTGTTCGGGTGGTTGCGGGCCCGTACGGGTACGATTGCAGGAGCCGTGATTTTTCACGCGATGTGTAATATCTGGGCCCAGATCTTGGGTGCCAGCTTTGGGATGTCGCATTGAGTGATCCGGAGCAAATGAAAACAAACGGCAACGGTTTTTATCCACAGAGTTGCATTGATCAAAAAGAAGCATTTTGTGGATTGCCTATTTGTCGGTTTGGTAATGAATTCTAAGGGGCATCGCAAAATCATTGTAGAAAGCTGATGATTTGCGTTCTATCGGATCCCAAATTTGCACCGCATGGCTGAACCAAGAAGTCGATATCAATTCCCGGTGATCGAATTTCTCCACCGTAATGGGAGCAATAATCGCGTCGGTATTGCCAAACTCGTGAGGCTGTACATGATTCTGCCATGCGTGGTTGCCAACCATTGTAATCTCACGCAAGGAAAAATGGTCGGCGATATAGATTTTCTCCATTGGTTTAAATCGAAGGTCGTGCAATTTGTCCGCTCGAATTCACCCGGCAAACCGAACTCGGCGACCTTTACATCGTTTATCTATACCCGTCGAAAAGTCGCAATCACGGTTGTACTGTCTTTTACAGAGTTGGAAAGTCGTGCAAGAGTGGTGCGTGTCAAGCTTTCGAGCCATGCTGACTGCGGGCGTCGACTCGAGCGACTCATCAGGCAGGAACACCTTACAAAGACAGAAAGAAAGGTGCTGGAATATATCGCCCAAGGATTTTCAAATCAACAAGTCGCCGATACAATGCATGTTTCTTTGGAAACCATCAAGAGCCATGTGAAAAGCATATTGGGAAAGCTGGGAGTATCCTCACGAACCCAAGCCGCTCTAAGCTTTTTCAATACCATGACCAACCAAGCGTAGGCTTGGTATTCCTGTCGTTCGTCATCGTATTCATTATGCCGGGCCGGATCAAACGCTCTGGCAAACACAGTGAAAAAAAATGAAGCTCCTTTTTTCTCTTTTGCGTTTTAACCTACAAAAGAGCACCAACTCAACCTGCAGTAAAAAGGAGGATCGTATGAGGAAAAAGCTTCAATTTTTCACGGTTTCGAGGGTGTTTATGGCGATCTCGGTTTTTGTGATGGGATGTGGTCCCGAAGACCAGGGTTTGCAGACGATTGAGGAAAATCACCCAACGGTTGAAAAACTGCTTGCCTGGGCCGAGAAAGCCA
The DNA here is from genome assembly GCA_041560255.1 of Myxococcota bacterium. Lineage (GTDB taxonomy): Bacteria > Myxococcota > B64-G9 > B64-G9 > B64-G9 > JBFFBT01. The sequence goes on from JBFFBT010000063.1 coordinate 15,277, forward strand.
GTCGGGAAAAAACTCCGGTCGTCGTTTACACATCCATACCCCGAACCGAGTCCATTCTCATGCAGGAAGAACAGCGTGTGCTGGATCTGCAAACCGATCAAGAAAGCCTAGAAGCAACGGTGCAAACCACAAAAGATCTCTTTGTCCACGAATACACCTTGATCGAAACATCAGGTCGATTGCAGACCATCAGTTATTATTCGCAGCACTTTTACAATCCACAATTCGAAGCCGATCTGCATGCACAGATTGCAAGACTTGCCGATCAACAATTTCGCACGGTGACGAAACCGATTTATTCCGGCGATCCGGCGGCCTACGATCGTCACTGGATCTGGGATGTATCCAGGCGATTGAAGATCGACGCCGTGGATAACGGAAATGGCTGGTCGGCTGAAACCAGCTACAAACAGGAAATTTGGCGCTCGGTGTATGACCACGACACCAACAAGCGCTGGTGGGCCACGGAGTGGATCGTAAGCTCTACGGTGGATGGGCAGGACTACCGTGAGCTGGACGGGTGGACGGGTCCGTGGGTGACGAGCCGATTCATCAAGGCAAACGGATCCGACGAAAAACTTTGGCGTTGGGGCCCTACCACTTCGACCGGTTCTTGGTCCTACTCCGTCTCTGCGGATATCTCGATCAACAAAGACGGACCCCAAGCCGGTTTCGGCTTGAGTCAAAGTTGGACCCAGTCGGATGTTAAAATCGAAGATAATTCTTCGGATTACGCAGGTTACGCCCAATGGGATGAGACATTTCTCGGACCGGACTACTCCTGGTGGCCATTTTGGAGACGCCCCTGTGATGCCTCCCACAACACCTATCAATCCTACCGGGGTTCTCTCTGGAACACCGGTGAATGGGATGTATTCGATTTCAGCTTCAACCACAAAACCAAGATATCTTACGATCATAATTTCATCTTTTTGGTGGTGGCCCTCAAGTTCACTCGGACTACGTATACCATGGAAGCCACCCATAACTTTGCCTACACGCCTGGAACTCCGCCTCCGACTCCTACGCCCACACCTACACCTACACCTACACCTACACCTACACCGGATCCAACCTGTCGGGGTGACTACAAAAGCTGTACGAGAAACGCAGATTGCTGCAGCGGCCGATGCGCGTGTATGGGAGTGATGGGAAACACCGAAGGATACTGCTGTCCCAAGGGTAAAACATGCAAAATATGTTGATCGAGCACTAACTCGTTGTTTTTATTGATCCGATAACTCTATGTTTTTTTTCTCCCTGAGTTTCGTGCAGGGAAAGCTGTGGTTTCGCCCCATCCGCCCTGATTTCATTGTGACCGATTCAGTTTCTCGAGGTTGAAGTTCTTGGTTTCAAATGTAGTAGTTTCCTGTACAATGATCCCACATCTTTCCTGAACGCTGCGAGACGGATCGGCATGGTTGAAGTGTCAGAAAGGTGTTTTGTGAAACCTTTTTCAATGAAATTGGTTGTATCAAATGCGTTCATCGTCTCATGAGCCTATCACAACACTCCTGCAGAGCTGGAGCAAGGGTGATTCGGAAGCTTTCGAGGAGTTGATGTGCCTGGTGTATGACGAGTTGAGAAAAGTTGCTTCGAGGCTGATGGCCAATCAGGTCAGTGATCATACCTTGCAACCAACCGCCTTGGTCAACGAAGTCTCTCTTTGTTTGATGCGTCATCGAGATTTCACCTGGGAGAACCGGGCCTCCTTCTTTTCGTTTGCGGCCGAAGCCATGCGCAATGTTTTGGTGTCGCATGCCCGGGCCAAGCTGGCATTGAAGAGGGGTGGTCAAAACCGACATATACCTGTGGACTTGATCGACTTGCCGTGGGAGCCGGAAATGGAGCCGGCCAGACTTTTAGATCTAGACAGCCTGCTTCGTTCGCTTGGCGAAAAAGATCATCGACTGGCAAAAATTATCGAACTGCGGTTTTTCCTCGGTTGTACGGAGGACGAGACGGCGCAGATCCTCGGTGTGGCTCGCTCTACCGTACAAAGAGAATGGAGAGTCGGCAAACGTTTGGTTGCGGCTCGAGTGCCGCCATAAGGGATACCCATGCCTGCGGATTGGCAGTTGGTCAAAGAGATCTTCACCCAGGCTTTTTCTTTGGAGGTTGAAAAGAGAAAAGCTTTTGTCGAGGACAAATGCCGAGGAGATCCCGAGCTGCGCCGGGACGTGGATGAGCTCTTATCTGCAGACTCTCGTTATGCGGATTTTTTGGAGAGAGGTGCCGTACCCGTCCGGCATCGATTCGGTGTTATGGATCATATCACGCCGGAGATCGAAGCCGGTGCTCAAATCGACCGCTATGTGATCGTAGAGAAATTGGGGCAAGGTGGGATGGGTGTGGTTTACAGAGCATATGATCCCAAACTCGATCGCCTGGTGGCCCTCAAGCTTTTGCACGGTTCTGTTGTGAGAAACCAAAAAGGTAAAGCGTCATGGTTGAGACGCGAGGCCCAGGCTTTGGCAAAGCTTTCTCATCCAAACGTGGTTTCAGTTTTTGATGTCGGCGAGCTGGATGATCGGATTTTTTTGGCGATGGAGCTCGTTCAAGGGCAAACCCTCAAGGCATGGTTATCCAAACGATCGAAAACAAGACCGTACTTTGAGATTGTAGGGATGTTTCTTGCTGCAGGGGAGGGATTATGGGCCGCCCATCAGGTAGGCCTCGTGCATCGAGATTTCAAACCTTCGAATGTGATGGTGGGAGATGACGGCAGGGTCCGAGTGCTCGATTTTGGTCTGGCGCGATCCGTGCGGGAGCTTGTTCAGAGTGATGACACCCAGATCGATCCTTTGTCGAGAAACGATAAATCCATACCGGATACCGATCAGCAGATACCGCCACGGTCATTGGTTTCACAGTCGTTTTCGGCCACGGGAGAAATCGCAGGCACGCCGGGCTATATGGCGTTGGAACAGCTTCGGGGCGGCTATGTCGATGCGCGATCCGATCAGTATAGTTTTTGTTCCGCGCTGTATGAGGCCCTGTATCAAGTCCTTCCCTATGAGGGAGAAAACATCGATGATTTGATTGCAAACATCGAGGCACGCAGAGTACAGGAAAAATGCGCAGATAATAAAATCCCCGTGTGGTTGCACCCAGTGGTGCTCAAAGGCCTGGATCCGGATCCGGACGGCCGCTATCTTTCGATGGCGAAGCTGCTTACAGCCCTCAGGGATGATCCGGTGCGGAAAAGGCGCAAACGGATGGCAATAGGCAGCCTGATAGGTTTGGTTGTCTTGATGACGGTATTTATTATTTGGCTTGGTGCTATTGCCGGAGGAATCGAATGCGCTGCTCCGGAGAGTGAGTTGGATACAATTTGGAGCCGTACGATCAAGCGGGATATGGCCAAGGCGTTCGCTGCTTCTGATTTGTGGTTTTCAGATGATACCTATCTAAGAGTATCTGGACACATAGACGAGTACATGAGCAAGTTGCGGTTGGCCTATGTACAAGCATGCGAGGATACCCACAAGTATGGACGGCAGTCGATCCAGTTGCTTGACAGAAGAATAATCTGTCTGCGCCGGAAGCAATACCAGCTGGCTGCGTTGACGAAACAATTATCCGAACAGGTTGACGATCGAGCGGTGAACAATGCGATAAAGGCCGTTTTGGATTTACCTGATCCCGGTCGTTGTCGTGACGTGGAGGTTTTGGTTGAAGATACCCTTCTGCCCGTGGATCCGACATTGCAGGAGCGTATCGAGAAATTGGACGCAATGTTGGAGAAGGTGGAAGTGCACATAAAATTGGGAACCTACCCGGAAGGCTTGCAGGCTTCGGAATACTTATTGGTGCAGATTGAAAATATCGATTATCCTCCTCTGAAGGCAGGTGCCTTGTACCTCAAAGGCACCCTCCAAGAAAAGATGGGAGACTATCAAAGTGCAGAGAAGACACTCAGGCAAGCTATTCAAGTAGCTGCTTTTTGTAAAAATGTGACCTTGTTGACGCGTGCTTCTTTGCGGTTGGTGTGGACAATTGGGATTCGAAAAAGAGATTTCGATGGGGCCTTTGAGGTGCTGCGAGTTTTGGATGAAAAGCTGCTTGCTTGGCTTCATACTCCTGTCGATCTGATGGCTGACTACCACCACCATCGGGCCACCCTCCTGGCTGTAGAAGGTAGGTTTGATGAAGCGGGTGTTTTGTTTCGGCAAGCGGTTGCAGAGCGCCGGCAAGTCTTGGGAGATGATCATCCTGCGGTGGCGATATCATTAAATAGCCTGGGTAATATTTTCAGCGAACAGGGAAAGTACTCGCAGGCTAAACCATATTATGAGCAAGCCCTCATGATCTTGGAAAAGGTTTTGGGGCCGAAGCACCCGGATGTCACTCAACCACTCAACAATCTTGGGAGCGTATCTTACAATCTTGGAGACAATCAGACGGCGTTACGTTTTTATCGGCGTTCTCTAAAGATCTCCGAGCCCGTGCTCGGTTCGGACCACCTTAAAATCGCTTTGCCGGTCTACTGCATGGGCGAATGTTTTCTCGCCCAAAAAAAGTACAAAGAAGCTGAACGAATGTTTGCGCGGGCTTTGAAGATCGTTCAATCAACCCTGGGTTCCGAACACCCCGACTCGACCCGCCCCCTACACGGACTCGGCATGGTGTCATTCGAACGAAAAAAATACCCACTGGCGCGGGATCTGCTGCAAAAAGCACTGTCCATACGCGAAAAGCTTTTACCACCCGGGCATCCACTGGTCACCGAAGCTCTATCGGGTTTGGGAAAAACGTATTTGATGATGCAACTGCATCGAAAGGCATATAAATTTCTGAAAAGAGCCGTTGTGTTGCAAGAAAAAACCCCAGGTGATGTACGCAAGCTGGCTGACAGCCGATTTGCGTTGGCACAAGCCATACTGAAAGCGCATGGTGATCGGAAAAAAGCTCGGGATTTGGCGTTGCTGGCGCGTGAGGGGTTTGAAAGCGCGAAATCGATTTCGATCCATGACATTGCACAAATCGATGTCTGGCTCGATAACCTCACCCGGGAAACACCCTAGTTCTTATCTCTTGTTTTAATTTTATATACGTAAATGGTGTCTTTGGGTAGGAAGGTTTTTGTGTACAAGAGCTCGTAATTGGTTTTCTGGATGGTCTCCAGAATCTGTTTTTTCGACATATAGTAAGGAGCATGACCACGGTCTTTGTGGGTGTTTCTTTCAATGATGACCAAAGGGGCGTCTGGTTTCATGTACTTCTTTACGTTTTTCATAAATGCTATCGGACTCTCGAGCATATGCAGCACATACACCATGATGACCATATCAAGTTTCTTGTTGGGAAACACTGGATCTTCTATCTCGCCCATGACCGTTTCAATATTTTTCACACCTTGTTCATTTGCCCGCCGTCGAATTGTATCCAATGCGCTTTTTGAGATATCGTTGGCATATACTTTTCCTTGGGGGCCGACCCTTTTGGCCAGATAGAAGGTGAGGTAACCTTGACCGGCCCCGGCTTCCCCGATGTGCATACCGGGTTTAACACCGACAGCATCCATGATCTTGTCGGGCGGTTGCCAAGATTCGCGATTGGACTGACCCTCAGTAGGACAAGAAACCAAAAATATCACAAGAACAACTGGTATAAAATACGATCTCAAAACACCAATTTTCATTCTGTTCTCTCCTTTCAGACAGTATTCCTTATTTCTATCGAAACAAACGCAGGAAATCTATTTTAAGATAGACGATAGCAGATGGGTTGCAACCCTTATCTCGGGGCCGGTCTGAAGTAGCTCGAATACATATCAGGCATCCAGGGGCGGCGTTGAGTCCTGCATCATGAAGCTTGTGTGTCGATCAGCAAGATCTGGTCGTCTTTGGCCACCGCGTCTCCCACGTCGAAGAAGATCTCTCGGATGGTGCCGGAAGCCGGAGAGTTGAGGGTGTTTTCCATTTTCATGGCTTCGAGTATCACCAGTGGCTCTCCCTGCTTGACGGTATCGCCTACTTGCTTTGAAAAACGCACGATCATACCGGGCATGGGGGCTTCAAGCACGATTTGGCCTTCGCTTGTTGAAACCGCTTGGGAGGCGGCGTGGTTGGGTTTCGGTTGTAAAGACGTGGTTTGCGGTCTGGTTGATGCAATATGAGGCGGATTACTCCGTACGGCTTGGGGCACCGGGCCGGCCACTGAAAAATCGGTGGTTTCTTCTACTTCCACCTCGAACAACTCCTGATCGACGTACACGTTGAAAGATCTCAGATTTTCACTCTTGGGCGCGGCCTTGGGTTTTTTCTCGGGCGGATTACCCGCCAAGGTCTTTTTGGCCGCCTCGATCCTGGTTTTGGCTTCATCCAGGCTCAAGGCGCGAACCCCGTCCGGGGGTGTTTCGATGCCGTATTTCCATTGGAGGAATTTTTTTCCGGTAACCGGATACAGTGAGAAGAGCAGCAGGTCGTCGAGGTCTTTTGCCAAGCCTCCGATCTCTGATTTGGCTTGCTCGAGCGCCGGTTCGAGCAACTCGGCCGGACGTTGGTTGGTCGGAGTTTCGCCCCGTTTGTATCCGCGCAAGGCTTTTTGTTGGACTGCCGGGTCGATCGGCACGGGGGTTTTTCCATACAATCCGTAGCACAGGTCTTTGACTTGATCTGTGATCATCTTGTAACGCTCGTTCTCATCGTCGAACAGAACGTTGTTCACGGTTTGGGTGCCCACGATTTGGCTGGTCGGTGTAACGAGAGGGATCTGGCCGAGCTCTTTTCGCACCCTGGGGAGTTCTTTGTAGACCCGGTCGATCTTATCCAAGGCGTTCATTTCACGCAGCTGATTGACCAAGTTGGACAACATGCCCCCGGGAGTCTGATGCAATAATACATTGATATCGATGATCGACATCTTGGAGTCGTCCAAGAGATGTTTGTATTTGGGCATGACCTGTTTTTCGAGTACTTCGTTGATTCCGGCCAATTGATTGATGTCGAAACCGGTATCGCGATTAGTGCCCAGAAGGCTCATGACCAAGGGTTCCAAGGCGGCGTGCGAGGTGCGATACGCATAGGGCGACAGGCAGGTATCGACGATATCCAGGCCGGCCTCCACCGCTTTCAGGATGCTCATTGGAGACATGCCGGAAGTAAAATGGCTGTGTAGATGGATGGGTGGTTTGACGGATTTTTTCAGTGATTTTACAAGGGTGTAGGCGTCATACGGTGCGAGCAGGCCGGCCATGTCCTTGATGCAGATGCTGTCGGC
>JBFFBT010000064.1:0-22371 GCA_041560255.1 Myxococcota bacterium
CTCGATATTATCCGATGATTTGGTGATGGAATTGCCGCTTGGATCCGTAGCGTGAATGATCAGGCGGTTCTTGCCTTCCCGTAGAGGAGTTTCCAATGAAAAATATCCGTCTTGATCGGCGCGAACCAACACTCCGTTGACCCTTATCAGGGCTCCGGCGGAAGTTTCTCCCGAAATGGTAGTCTTGGTTGAAGACAATCTTGCCGGGGGCCAATTCACCTTAAGGGCTACTGAAGTCGGTATAGGAATATCCTGTTCAGGATGACGGTTTGCGTGAACTATCGATCGTCGTCCTTTTTTGAGCATCATTGACTTACTGCCGGTTCGTATTTTAACTTTGCCATCGAGATTATCAACCACGACGGTTCCTTTTCCATCAGTCGAAACACTGATCTTGCCCTCATTGAGTGAAGCAATGGTGTCCGATCCGCGAGACATGAATTCGTACTTCCGGCCGGAAGAACGATTGATTGCGGCGGTAATATTTCCCACTCCCAACTCAAATAAATAGCGTTGCACCAACTCCTTGCCGATCACAAATTCCGTGTTCGCACGAATTACCACAGAAGACTTCCCCAATAGATGCAACACGGACTCGGAGTAGGAACCGGTACGGATCGTATCTCCCGCTTTGAGAAACCTTCCTACTTCGGGTGTCTCCCATTGATCGGAATCTCGCTGCAATAGCTCCACTTGGCCGACCAAAGATCCTATACGGGCCAATGGTTGAGGAGATGGCGCTTGTGAGTTTCTCTCGATGAAAATATTCGTTGCAACGAGCAATAACAATCCAATGCTGTTGATTCCCACGATGTTTTTGTATGTGTTTACTGAGGGCATTGCGTAGTTTTTTCCGACCGATACTGATATTCAGGGTTTTTGGTTTTCAAGTGTCTTGATCGGTCCTTCCTTTCTCTCTGGTTCGAAGCAACTGCTCCGAAGGGAATCGGAATGTCACCACGGTACCTCTTTCCTCTTGACTGTCTAACACAACCTCGCCTCCATGATCCTTCATGACTTGGTACACCACACTGAGCCCGAGTCCCGCGCCCTTCCAGTTGTCTTTTGTTGTAAAAAACGGTTCAAAAACCCGATCCAGGTTTTCTTTTGGGATACCCCAGCCTGTGTCTCCAACCTGCAGTAAAACCCAATCTCCATCGCTTTTGGTCTCGAAGGTTAGTGTACCGCCATCAGGCATGGCGGTTTCAGCATTGAAGCATACGTCCAGAATGGCTCTTTGAATCTGACCCTCATTTCCGATGATTCTGGGTAGATTGGGTGCAAACCGCCGAACAACTTTGATCCGTTGGCTTTCCAGTTTGCGTGACAGCAGATCAATGGTCATGGCGGTGACCCGTTCCAAGCGAAGCGGTTCCCGGTATTCGATGCGTTGTTGTTCCGAAAATCTCAATAAATTATCGGTGATGCTTTTACATCGCTTGGCTTCTTGCTCGATCCGATTGAGAAATTCGCGTTCAGGATCAGAGTCCGGTTTTTTTCTAAGAAGCAATTGTGTCAAACCCATGATGCCGCCAAGAGGGTTGTTTAATTCGTGCGCAACACCGGCGCCTAGCTCTCCGATGGCGCTCAGCTTGCTCGTCTCGAGCATGGAGGCTTTCAAGTGGCCCAACTCATTGGCTCTGCGTTCGATATCTCCTTTTGTCTGGGAGGCTTCTTTGAGAACCTTTGTAAGGCTTCGTTCCAGGATAAACAGGTTGACAAGAATCAACAATGCAGTTGCCAACCAACCCAACCATGCCCATCTTGGTATACCGTCGATAACACCGGGAAGTGGATTCAGGGGACGTTGCAGCACCACGGCCCAATCTGCGATATCAATCCATTGAAATGCTCCGCTGAGTCGTGCATTTTCGGTCTTTGAACCAGTATCCTCCCATTGCATGGCGCCGGAACGGGCTCCTGCAAGGAATTTGGCTACCAGCGGATGATTCTGCATGGAAGCTCGGTGCAAGAAATGGGCTCCATCGGGGTGGGCCACAAGGCGTCCTCCCCCGTCTACAATAAATACGGTGTAATTCGATTCTGGTAAACTGGCGGTTGCAGTGTGCCTGAGTTGTCGCAGAGCGCTTTCAAATCCCAAAACCCAAGCTTTAGTTGGATCATCGGTTTGTATTGCCAGCGCGCCGGCGATCATGACGGCGTTGGTTTGTTTGTTGGCATACACATCAGAAAGCGCCAGGCCCTTTTCTCTGGCTTCTTTGAGAGGCAGAAACCTGAGAAAACGTCCCAGGTCGGTTTGATTCACCGGGAGTCGATGATTTGAGTCTTGATCAGTATTGATTTGTTCGCTTTGAAGATACACCGGGTCGACAACAGCCTGATCCATTTCGTTCAATAAGACTACGATATTGAAATCTTTATGTTGCTTATAGAGCATTCGTAAGACGCCGGTGATTTCTCTGGGCTTGAGTTTTTGCATATCGAACATTCTCGAGCCCATTTCAAATACCCGCGTTATTTCTCCTAGTTCACGTACGAGCAGTTGAGCTATCATCCGGGCTAATTTCTGATCGTTTTGATCGGTGTAATCTATTTGGTGTTGATGCCTCATGATCAAAGTTCCCACCAAGATCGGTAACAACATTGCCGCCATTACCAAGCCGATCAGGTAACTCTTCAGCTTCATAGTTTGGAAACCTCCCGGGATGCTCTTATGTCGCCAAATTCTTCATCATATTTTGGTTTCAAGCCTGTCGGTATTGAAAGACCATGAAAGTATCCCCATGGCATCTCGGTATGCCGAATGTACAACGATCGTCATCTATTTCGGCTTCGATTCTTTTTGACTCAAAGCAAAGCAACCCCTCAATCCCACATCGGTTATCGTCACGTCGCGCCTTGACATATGAGCTCCCGACGTATTGTATATGATGTTGATTATCAAAATCTTTTAGATTTTAGCACGCACTTTGCATCAGAGCAAATAAGATGAGCAGGATGAAGCCGACTCGGTATCTTGGCTCAACTCAGTACCAAGAAAAAGTAATCAGAAACATGCCATCCTGGGTAGTAAAATCTTCATGGGTGGTTGCCGCAAAGTCGAACTCACCTCCCAGATGAAAAGCTTCGCCCAACCTCAGTTCATAGCCGATGCCGCCCTTGATATCAAAACCAGCTTCACTGGATTCCAAGTGGTATCGATCGAATTCGATCACCAGCACACCGAATCCAAGGCCTCCTTTGATGAAAAATCCGGCGTTATCGAACGGGAAAAACGTTACCATACCGTTATAGTGATTGAACTGCATGGCGTATGCATCTTCTTGGTATCGCCAGGCAGAGGTTTCAAAACCCACCAACAATCGATTGTTGATGACACCCCCTACTTTAAACATAAAACCAACACCGCCTTCGGAAAAATCTTCGTTGAAGCCTTCAAGATCTAAAACTCCTTGTCCACCGCCCACGCCGAATCCTATATACCAGGAAGATCGATCCCTTCCTTGTATCGAGTAGGTTTGACCGAATGCCTGCGTGGTTATCAGACATGCAAATATAACTGAAATCTTGAGAATCAATTTCATAACTACACTCCATGAATTGTTTTTCCTCATTATACACCGTATTTTCAGGCCTGAATACTTTTTTTCATGGCTATGTCTTTCGTTGGTCGGCATGCCGGTATGATCCAAGTGTCTAATGAGGATGTTTTCAAGTTTATTGAAGATTTATTTTGAACCAGAGTGGGGTCATGTCATACCTGAGGTTCAAACAATCCAAAACGGTTTTGTCTATAAAACGCGTTTGATAATGAAATAACCATCCCCACCTTCAACAATGTCGGAGATTTGACCGACTTGTAACATAAATGCCGTGCGTTCGAGAAGGTAATCAATCTGACCTCTTTCAAATGGCTCCATCAAACCGGAGTTTTTTCTTTCCGGTCCATCCGAGTGTAAAGCCGCCAGCGAAGCGAAATCACTATTTGCCGGTTGGGTCATTTTATGAATGCTTAACGCTTTCTCGTATGCTTCTGTTTTTATGCGGATCGGAGCATCGAAGCTCCAGGGTGATTCCTGTGGATTGCTTTGGAATCGGATGAGAATTCTACGCACCTGGATTTTCTCGAGAGGCAATCGCTTTATGATGTGAAATCCAGTAATTGTCTCGGTAATGTCAGAAATCTCACCCACCTGCAGATTCCAGACGATTTTCTCGAATACGGGATGCCGGCTGTTTTTTATAAACGATTTGTGAATTCCCCCGCTTTGATAGTTGGGTAAATCCGAGTAGGCAACGGCTTCTTGCTCGAAGTCGGATCCGGCCTGCAGTCGTTTGTGTATTTGCATGCTGAGAAGCTTTGCATCCTGGTGGGTTCTTTTGCGTCTGGGGGTGTATTTTTTAGCTCCCTTGTAGGAGATTAAAATTTCTCTTGCTTGAGCTTGCTGCATATCCCGTCTTTGAAGAATATGAAAACCTTTGGGTGTTTCGACGATTTCGGAAATTTGTCCGATATTCATCGAAAACGCCGCCGTTTCCAGATCGGGATGCAGCTCACCCCGAACGAAGATGCCGAGGAAACCTCCTTTTGAGGCACTTGCAGGATCGTCCGAGTAACGCTGGGCTAGGTTGCCGAAATCAGTATTGCGAAAGCGAGCTATGGTAAGAAGATGCTTGGCGCGGCGCATAGCCTGTTTTCGGGTTCGTTGGACCCTGCCCAAGGCGCCATGAGCTCCTTGGTAACTGCATAGTAATTGGCTTATCGATACCGATTGAGAAATATCCGAGGGTTGCTTGGGTATTCGAGCTGGATCGGTCGTTTCATTTGGGATTGCAGGCAGCTGTTCGGCTTCAATCGTGGGTTGCGGGTGATTGCAGTTGGTTGGGATCCATACACATACGGCCGTCAGGATTGTGAAGATCCCAAAAGCCTTGAGAGCCCTTTTTTTTCGATGAGAGATAGGAGTATGCGGCCTGTGGCGTAAAATTGATGCTTTCATGAAGAATCTTTCAAACGGTGTTTTCCCAACAACATGTTTGCTTGGGTTTCATCTAGCTCTCCGACAATCCCAAGCATCTTTTGCTTGGTTCTCATCAAATATACCTTGCCGGTATATGGTACCTTTCTGCTAAAAATATTAGGCTCACTCGAGCTTTTCGTCCACTTTTCCGACACTGATTTCCAGATGCCGTCCGGGGTTGATTCTTCGAGCGGCACCACGATGAAAATTTGATATTCCTTTTGGTTATCGAGCTTATAAGTTGCATGCAGACAGTTTTTGAGCTCGGACAATCCGAGATAACCTTTGGGTGTGTAGCGAATGGACTCGTTCATTCTGTTTTCACGCGGCAATGTATCGAGCAAAATTTCGATCTTGTCCTTTTCGGGAATCGATGTAGTAAGAGGGAATAGTATTTCTTTGCATAAAGTTTCTGTAAGGTTTCCTTTGAGAGCTTCCAGCTTGATAAAATATTGATCCTTCCAAGCTGCGCAAAGATAAGGAGGGAGTGCTGCGGATGGTTCGAGCCCCTCGATTTTCTTGGAGCCGGGAGGGATCTCGCGTTGAAAAATGCCAAACGCTTGAATGGCTTTGCCCATGTCGAAGATGTTGAGAGAGATGCGATACTCATCACGTACGAGGTCGTGTATTCTAAGCTGCTGGAACCCATATGCCAAATATGCTTCGGCGGCGCCGTTGATAGCTTTGAACAGACTGTGTTGATCATAACTTTCTGATTTGTCAGAGCTGTTCCATCCGGGAATCTTTACGGTTTCAAAGAGTTTTTCCGATGCATGGGTTGACTGAATTGTGGGTATTGTAGACAGTAGATGTATGAGCAAAGTCGTCTTGAGAAAATAATGGGTGGTTTTCATTTTTATATCCCTTGTTTTGAGGTCGTTATGCGGCTAAACATATTCTTTTTTTCCGGGCTCGGGACGGGGATAGGAACCCACACCTCCGTCTGTTGCGATGTGTGATGCTGGGTTTCTTTTAGAAATTAAAAGAGCATATTTGCAAAATGCCTCGAAACCATCCAGACAGGCTACGATAAAACCGCTTCGCCCGTATCGTATTCCTCCTTTGAGAAAGAATATTTTAATAAATCGCACGAGGCAACTGAATGTCAAACGGAATACTCCTGCCCGTTTCCCGCTCGCATGTTCTTGCTTTGCAAGCAGGATACTTCGGTTGATCGACTTTCTCATCTGGGTTGCGATTCCGTCGACAGGTTCGTGATCGAGAAAGGCGTTTTTTATCACGCCGAGTTTCAATCCCTTTTTATCTAAGGGGGAGTGCGGATTCTCGGTTGGGATCCAACGACATTTAGATGTTCTTATCAATCTGGGATGTGAGGACCACAGCACGCCGTGGAGTCCGGTAGGGTATGGGTTTCGTCTCGTGATGTAAAATCCATCATGCTTGTCGGCCGACGCGATGGCTTTTAGTATCTGGTCTCGAAGCTTATTTGTGACATACTCATCAGCGTCCATGGTAAGCAACCAATCACCTTTACATCGATCACGCGCAAATGCTCGTTGATCTGCAAATGTGGTATGTCGTCTTCTAAATGCTTTGACATCAGCTGTGTGCAGGTACTCCCAGGTTCCATCGGTAGAACAATCGTCTACGACTACGATCTCGTCACAAAATCTCAAACTCTCAATGCAACGACGGACTGTGTTAATCCCATTGTATACCATAACCGCCGCACTGAGCTTCACAGAGACTGTATCATGCATTGAGCGATGCTCCCATTTTGTTGTTTCTTATCATGTTCCATATTTTTCCAGAAGATGCCCTTCGAACCAAGTCAAAAAGGTCGGATCCATGAAGAATGTGCTCATTTTGGTGACGCCCGGCAAGATTGATAATTTTGCAGATATTTGGGTATCTGGTAGTGATTTATACACATGGATGGAAAGGTGGATCGGGAGAATTCATTTGCAAAGTAGCGCCAACAATGATATTTTTTTGTTGAATCATCGGGGTGTTACTATTGGACTACATGGGGAACGGAAGCTGTGTGAGGTTAAAGCATGATGAGTATTCCCAAAGAATCCTTGGAAAAGCTTTTGTACTTGCGTCGTGAAATGGACAGGATCTTCAGGGAGTTTTTCGATCCTGAGAGACCTGAAGCTTTCTCCAGCGGGGGCCGATTGGATATTTCTGTGGATGTGTACGAGTCTGAAGGCGAGATTATTATCGAAGCTGAGTTGCCCGGCATCGATCGTGACAGTGTCCGACTTTCGGTTCTTCGGGATGTCGTCGTTATCGAAGGAACAAAACATAAGGAAAATATTGCCGATGTCAGCTATCACCGGGTTGAGCGAAGCTATGGACAATTCCGCCGAATTGTTGAAATTCCAAAGGCGGGTGATACCCGAAATATTAAGGCCGAATACAAGCAAGGCTTGCTTTGCATCAAGATGCCCAAGATCGTAGATCGTCGCGGCAACCAGCGTATCGTGCCGATTGACTGACATAAATGTTTGTGAAAAAGCACGATTTTGTCAAAAGGCGCTGTTTGACATAAAATTTGGAATTGGGGTGATTTTGGATACGAGAGAGCCTGCAAATCATGGTTCAAATCAATCTCGGAAAACGTGAAATCACAATGAAGTTGGTGTATTATGGACCGGCTTTATCCGGGAAAACCACCAACTTGCAGGCTTTACACCAGGTCCTGGATCCGAGCGCCAGAGGCCGGCTCATGGTCTTGGACACATCGGATGACAGGACTTTGTTTTTTGATCTCATGCCGGTTTATTTCAGAACGCGCTCCGGATTTACCATCAAGGTGAAGTTGTTTACCGTACCCGGTCAGGTGATACATGATTCTACCCGTAGGATCGTTCTCCAAGGTGCCGATGGGGTGGCTTTTATCGCCGATTCACAGAAGAACATGATGAAAGAAAACAATGATTCCTGGCGCGACATGACTGCCAACCTAAAAAAGAATGCCTTGGATATTGAGCACTTGCCAATTGTGATTCAGTTCAACAAAAGAGATCTCATAAACATTCGGTCGGATGAAGAGATTGCCGAGGTGGCCAAGCGCGGAAAAGAACCGGTTTTCCTTGCCAGTGCGATAAAGGGTGATGGGGTGCTGGAGACTCTGGAAGGCGTTCTTCGGCTTAGCTGGAGATTTCTAAATAAAAAGCACGATCTAGAGAAAAAATTGGATGTTATCGAGGATGAGATTATTTCCAACTTGTTGAAAAAAGTTTCCCCCAATGACTCTAGAGCGCCATATTTGGGCAACGGGGATCGAACATGAGTCACGAATCGCCCGACTCTTCTCAAGAGATTTCCGTATTACAGCACAACTTCAAGTTGGAAGATCTGTTGGATTTAGAATCATTTCGCGAAGTGTGCGCCGGGTATTCGGATTTGTTTCAGCTCGGACTCAAAATTTTTGATTCTTCCGGAGTAAAGTTGGTCGATATCAAGAGTAAAGGAAGGGATTTGTGCGCCTATCTTTTTTCTTTTCCGAAAGGCAAAAATCTTTGTACCCGAGAAGTAGTCCATATTCGAGACAGCCGAATATCCTTGGACGGGTTGACCGAACATGTATGTTTCACCGGGCTTCATTACGTTTTGGCTCCCATACTTCATGAAGGGGTGATGATCGGCCGAGTTGTATTCGGGCCTTTTGTTCCGGTGGGGTATACATTACCGAGTTTGCCGCAGATGGGAGAAAATTTCGACTCCCAGACAGCTTCGAGTTTGGTCGAAAGAGTTAGAAAGACACAAAAACAGGTCGTGCACAAATTGGTGCGGCATTTGATACAAACCATCGAAGTCATGTTGTATATCGGCTACAAACATGCGCTGACATCGAGAATGCATCTCGAGGCGGCTACCAGCAGTTACAATGAGCTTCAGGACAAAAACATCGCATTGGAAGAGTCGTATAGGCGGTTGAAGGAATTGGATCGGCTCAAGAGCAATTTCCTGGCTAATGTTTCCCATGAGCTACGCACACCTCTGACTTCGGTAATAGGTTATAGTGAAATGCTTTTGGAGGGGCTGGCGGGAGATCTTGGCGAAGAACAAAGTGGTTATATCAAAACAATCATGGAGAAAGGAGAACAGCTTCTATCTTTAATCACGGGTATATTGGATTATTCCAAGATTGAATCTGGAAACCTCTCCCTGACTTTGGATTGGACGGATCCCATCGAATTGGTGAAATCGGCAATATCTACGGTATTACCGATGGCCCGCAAACATGGCGTAAGGGTGGAAGTCGAGCCGAAAGACGAGATTCCCCGCATTCGAGTGGATGCATACAAAATAAAACAGATCTTGACCAATGTTGTCGGTAATGCGGTGAAGTTCAACCGCAAGGATGGTAAGGTGTCTGTTCGTTTGGAAGTGGTCAGCGCGCCGGTTGAGCCTGATCTTCATCAAGATCTCCCGGCTTCATTCCAGCGGCTGGAAGAGAAGATGATTATGATTGCGATCAATGATACGGGTGTCGGGATTGCCCCTGAACAACAAGATAGAATTTTCGACTCTTTTTATCAAGTCGACAGCTCGTCGACCAGAGAGTATGGTGGTACGGGATTGGGATTGGCCATTGCAAAAAGCCTGACACTCGCGCATGGGGGTAGTATAACTGTAAACAGTAATCTCGGAAAAGGCAGTGAGTTCATCATTTCACTACCGGTGGATAGAGGACCATGAAAGGAGTGAATGCGATGAGCAAACGAATCCTGGTAGTTGACGACGATCTGGATATCGTGAACTTGGAGGAAAAAATCCTCAAACGCGAGGGTTATGAGGTAGTTACCGCAACCGACGGTGCGCAAGCCCTGGCGTTGTTGTCCGATCAGGATTTTGATCTGTTGTTGTTGGATATTATGATGCCCGGCATTGATGGGTTTGAAGTCAGTAGGACCGTGCGGCAAAGGAAAACCAATACCCGATTACCGGTTGTATTTGTCACGGCCAAGGATGACGCAGCATCAATGAAAGAGGGATTTCGTTCGGGGGGTACGGTTTTTTTATCGAAACCATTTACAGCCAATCAGTTGTTGAAAGTGGTACGTTCCATGATTGATCTGTAACCCGGAGTGGTTTACCGGGAAGCCGAGTCCGTCTCCATTACAAAACCATCGTTTTGCTCTGGAGGCATAAGAATGAGGGAGGCGGAATAATGAGCGTGAGCGAACGTGATGCCTATACGTCGCAAACTTACGTTTTACTATGAGTACTGAGTATCCTCATTGAGAAATGTAACGGGTTACTGTTTTCTAAATATAAAAAACAGGGTTTCTAGACAGCAACGAATTTATCTTTAGGATGATATCATATGAAGCTCAGGACCAAGATATTGATTGGATACCTATCGACGGTCTGTTTGTGTTTGTGTGCTGTCATCGTTATTTTTCTTACCAATCCACCTCATTGGGTTTGGTTTGTGGTGCTTATGGGATCTGCTTTATTGTCCTGTATTCCGGGTTGTTGGTGGATCAATGTGATGGGACGAAAATTTCACAAACTTGCTTTCCATGCTGAGCGAATCGGCGCCGGGGATTTGAGGGAAACCGTCTTGTCGGAAAAGACGGCCAAACCTTTGGATGAAATGGATCGATTGGCCGAATTGCTCGAAAAAGCGAGGGTTGGATACATGCGCATGTTGCACGCCGTGCGTACTTCTACGCAGGAAGCCGGCTCAGCGTCATATATGCTCACCGAGTTGGCCAAGCGCATCGACGCATCATCCAGGGAGATATCCCGATCGATGGAAGAAATGGCCCGGGGAGCGGATGTCCAGAACGAATTGGTGGATCAAACGTCTGCGTTGATTGCCGAAATGGCCAGAACCATCGAGAGGACATCACGATCGGCCGAAGACGCCGCCAAATCATCGTCCGAAGCCAGTGTTGTCGCCCAATCCGGTGGTCAAATGGCCGGACAGGCTGTCGATAAAATGCGGGGAGTATTTCAAGGTATCGAGAAATATACAGAAAGAGTGTTTGAGTTTGGCGAAAGAACCAAAGAGATCGGCGCCATCGTGAGGGTGATTACAGATGTTGCGCAACAGACCCATTTGTTGGCAATCAATGCAACCATTGAAGCTGCCAGAGCTGGAGATGCAGGCAGGGGATTCGCCGTCGTGGCCGAGGAGATTCGGCAGTTGGCTGAAAATACTTCCCGCTCGGCCGAAAAAATTGCCGGTATCGTGGAGGAAATCACCGCAGGTAGCCAGGAGGCCGTCAAAGCGGTCAAG
The DNA here is from genome assembly GCA_041560255.1 of Myxococcota bacterium. Classification (GTDB taxonomy): domain Bacteria; phylum Myxococcota; class B64-G9; order B64-G9; family B64-G9; genus JBFFBT01. Next base: position 11,203 of record JBFFBT010000064.1, read on the forward strand.
GAGAGCACTCGGCATTTGTCGGAAGGACGTGATCAGCTCACATCGATTATCGAGGCACTCGACAACATTGTAGCGACTGTTACCAGTGGATCCGACCGAGTTCAGATTATCAGCCGGTTGGCAAAGGAACAGATCGCCGGAGCGAAAGAAACTGTCAAGGCCATTGAAAACATTTCTAGAGTTGCCCAAAAAAATGCCAAATCGACCGAAGCTGTATCGCGATCGGCAGAAGCGCAGGCCAAATCGTTGTACAATGTGACCACGTTATCTTCAGAAATCACCGAATTGGCTGGAAATATGGACAAAGAAGTTCGTAAATTCAGATTGGATGACGATCATGGCGCATAATGGAGAAACTGTGACGACGACCCGGATGGAGCCGGGTGAATTTGGAAAAAAAGCCCTGATTCTCAAAGTAGGTAACGAGCGATATGGATTGTTGCTTGATAATGTTGTAGAAGTATTTGAAACAAATACGGATTTAATGTGCATACCAGGCGCTCCGGCTTGGATTTTGGGACTGGCCAACAACCACGGAAGGGTGGTTCCGGTAGTATCGTTGGGTGTGTTCTGGGAGTTGGAAACCGGTTCTCGATCCAACCATATCGTATTGGTTGAATGCGAAGACGAGTCATATGGGTTGGCCGTGGACAGAATCGAGTCAATGGATACGGTTAGTGCAGAAGGCCCCGAAGTTCGAGGACGCAGGAGATGCTGGCACCATGGAGCCTTGCTCGAGTTGATCGATCCTACATACTTGACGAAAGAATTGTTTGCGAGGTTAGATAGTGAGCAAAGTCATGCTCAGGTTGACGGCCACGGTGCGGCGTAGTAAAAAATATTTGGTAGTTGGATTGCGAGGAATCTACATCGGTTGAGGCTGATAGAACCCGTTGCAGAGGAGGGAGTTCATGGCAACCCGTGTTCTCATTGTCGATGATGCTGTATTTATGAGAAATACGCTCAAAGAGATTTTTGTATCCAACGGGTTCGAAGTTGTTGCGGAGGCGGCTAACGGTCAGGAAGCTGTTGAAAAGTATATAGAAGTAAAGCCGGAAGTCACTACCATGGATATCGTTATGCCATTTAAAAATGGTATCGATGCCACCCGTGAGATCATAAAAATCGACGCAGACGCCACCGTCATCATATGCAGCGCTTTAGGGCAGGAATCTATGGTCATGGAGGCCATTGAAGCTGGAGCAACTGATTTTATTATTAAACCTTTTAAACCTCAAAACGTTCTTCAAGTTGTCAGAAAGGCATTGGTCGCCCGCAATTGATTCTTAGATGATTCGGCCGGCCACAATCGGTTCGCCGATGGATATGTCCAAGTATAAAGCTCTCTTTTTGAGCGATACCACCGAGCACCTGGATGTATTGGAGCAAAATCTGGTAGAGCTCGAATCCAGCTTTGGTCGCATGGAGCTCATTCACGAAGTGTTTCGTCATTTGCATTCCATCAAAGGAATGGCAAGCTCTATGGGTTACAGCCGGATGATGCAATTGGCCCACAAGCTGGAAGATCTCATCGACATACATAGGGAAAGAAAAACTCCTCTTTGTGATGAAGAATTTGATCTGCTTTTAGATGGATTGGATACACTCCGCAAGCAGCTCGTAGATATTGAGGAAAATAGGGAGTTGTCCGATCCTGGTGCCGACTTGTTGGAGCGTATCCAAAATGCCATGCTGAAGCTCAACGCATCGACCGAGCCGGCTGGTATTGAAAAAGACGCTCATTCGACAGTCGAGTCGAAAAACTCGAAGCCTGAAGAGCATGAAAATGGATTGCTCGAATATCGATTAAGAGCCGTGATTCCACCTGATTGTGATGCTCCCGCCCTCAGGGCTTTTTTGGCGGTCAAGCGATTGAGTGAAATCGGTGAAATATCTGATGCAGTACCCAATCTTGCCGAGTTGTTGGCAGGACGATTCGAGGGTGAGTTCATACAATTGAATTTGGTTACCGATCGATCGTTGGATGCTGTTCGAAATCGATTGGATACCTTGTCTGGATTGGACAGCTGGACTGTCCGACTGATAGACCCACGCACAGAGCAGATGCCGGCTGCAAGCAGTTCGGCAATCTCTTTATCCGATCAAGCGAATCCCAGCAGTGCTCGGGGTGCAAAAACCAGGCAAGTTGATACCGGAACAGTGCGCATAGGATCGGAATTATTGGATTTTTTTGTGGACTCGGTGGGCGAGCTCATTACGCTACGATCTTACTTCCAGGATGTGGCTGTTCCCATGGACTCTCCAGCATTGAATGAAGGCATAAGGAGGTTGAATCAAGTTGTTCGCAAGCTCCAAGACCGGGTTATGGAAGTCAGGATGGTACCGATTTCATTGTTGACGCAGAGAATTCCGAGAGTTTGTCGAGATCTTGCCCAAAAACAAGGAAAACAAATTCAAGTACAGGTCAAAGGTGCGGATGTAAAACTCGATCGTAATATGGTCGAATCGTTGGATGTTCCCGTGCTTCACATATTGCGCAATGCTATTGATCACGGTATAGAGTCACCGGCTCAGAGAGAAAGGTCCGGAAAAAATCCTCAAGGTCGGATTGAATTGGATATGAAACGCGAATCCGATCGTATCATCATGACGATATGTGACGATGGCAAAGGCATTGATGAAAAAGAGATTTTGCGACATGCCAGAAAAAACCTACCCGATCATTGGATCGAAAAGAAGATTCAAGAAAACAATGTATTGGATTTGATTTTTGAACCTGGATTTTCCACCCGGGATGTCGTGAGCGATGTATCTGGAAGAGGGGTTGGATTGGATGCGGTCCGAAATACTCTTCGGACGATGGAAGGACATGTCAGGGTTACATCCAATCCCGGGGCAGGTAGCTGTTTCATCCTCGACTTGCCATTGACCCTGGCAATTGTGCATGTATTACTCGTTGAGATCGAAAACTATCTTTTGGCGTTGCCGGCTTCGAGAGTGCTTCAAGTGGCCAAGCCGGATATGAGTCGTATGAGATTGTCGTCGGATGAAAACTGGGTTCAATTTGGTGGAACCTGGCACCCGCTGAAGGATCTTCTGAGTTTGATGAAGAGACAATCCGCAAAAGAGTTTACTCGGCATGATTCGGAAATCGTCCTGATTGGAGAGGCGGACAAACCTATCGCGGCATTGGCCATCGGACATATAAGCGGTCATCGAGAAATCGTGATGAAAAATGTTGGTCCGATCATAAGAAAAATAGGTCCATTCAGTGGATCGGCCGTCCTTGGAGACGGTCGACCGGTTTTGGTGGTTGATCTTGATGAGGTGTTGCGCAGGGTCAAGGTAGCCAATAAAGGTATGCTGACATGAATCGTGAAAAATTGATACACATCCTCGAGGATTTGGCATCAGGTAAAACCGATGTAAAATCTACACTCCATTGTTTGAGAAACCTGCCGTTTGAAGACATTGGATGTGCCAGGGTCGATCAACATCGGGCCCTTAGAAAAGGTTTTCCTGAGGTTGTTTTCGGCGCCGGAAAGTCAACCGAACAAATTTTACTCATCTCCGAACGGATTGTTGCACAGGGAGGGCCCTTGTTGGTCACCAGAGTATCTCAAGAGGCCGGAGACGCTTTGACCGAACGTTTTCCCAACGGTTGCCATGATCGACTTTCCAGGACTTTTCATTTAATACTTGCACCGGTGGAGAATTTAGGTCGGGGGATGATATTGATCATCTCGGCTGGAACCTCGGATCTTCCAGTAGCCCAAGAGGCTGCGTTGACTGCTCGGCTGATGGGAAATCGGGTCGAGCAACTTGTGGATGTGGGTGTCGCCGGAATACATCGCCTTTTACAGGATCGAAAGCTACTTGACGAAGCAGAAGTTCTGGTGGTTGCGGCCGGTATGGAGGGAGCTTTGCCGTCAGTAGTAGGGGGATTGGTGGATCGCCCGATCATTGCCGTTCCGACCAGCGTGGGTTATGGTACGAGTTTCGGTGGATTGGCTGCATTGCTGGGAATGCTCAACAGTTGTGCATCTGGTGTGGTGGTGGTCAACATCGACAATGGGTTTGGAGCGGGTTATGCCGCTTCACTCATGAATCGACGAGAACATACTTGATAGAGGAATATAACCTTGAAAATACTGCATTTTGATATCATATCCGGTATATCGGGTGATATGACTTTAGGCGCATTGTGTCATCTTGGGGTATCGCTTGATCCGTTGAAAGAAGTCCTCGCCGACATGGGCTTGGTTGATGTCAACCTGACTGCGAGTCATGTCAAAACAAATGGTATCGGGGCGATGAGATTTGAAGTACACGGTTATGATAAGAGACAATCTTCACACCGATCTTGGATGAGTATACAACAAATGCTCAAGCAAGCCCGATTATCAAAAGGTGCATTGAGACGGTCCATGGAGATTTTTGGCCGATTGGCTGAATCCGAAGCCAAGGTCCACCAGACGGATAGTGAGAAAGTGGTTTTTCATGAAGTCGGAGCAATTGATTCCATTGTAGATATTGTGGGCTGTGCAATCGCTTTGGAGCAGCTGGATCTTGATATGATTACCTCTTCCACCCCCTTGGTCGGTCATGGTGTGACATACAGTCAACATGGTCCGATACCGGTACCTTCCCCGGCGACACTGGAGCTTTTCAAAGGTGTTCGGATTCGAGGTTGTGATGTCGAGCAAGAAATGACTACACCGACAGGGGCAGCCATCTTGGTGAGCCAAGTCGATCGGTTTACAACCTGGCCGCATATGTCGATTTCCGCGATCGGATATGGAGCGGGCAGCAGAGAAATGCGCGATCGTCCTAATTTTCTTCGGATCGTTCTTGGGCAAGTTATTGAGGATGGATCCGGCAGTGAGATATTGCTCGAGGCCAACATCGATGATATGAATCCCGAGCATTACGATCATCTCATGGAGCTTTTGCTGCAAAACGGTGCGCATGATGTGTGGTTGCAACCCATCATCATGAAAAAATCCCGGCCGGCAATCACATTGGCTGTGCTCTGTAACGAAAAAGATTGTTTGAAATTGGAAGGCATGGTTTTCAGGCAATCCACAACCATTGGAATTCGAAAGAGTTCGGTATTGCGACGAAAATTGGATCGTCGACACGAGGTTGTTCATACTTCGTATGGATCCGTGAGATTGAAACTATCTGGAGAGGGCGACGAAATTTGGACGGTGTCTCCTGAATACGAAGATTGTAGGAAGTTGGCCGAAAAGGCTGATGTTCCATTGAAAAACATATACACCGCTGCTATTTCTCAATTTTGGAACAACCGGTAAAAAACTGTCCATGCCAACGCATGGTATGCTTTGGGTTTCGAACCAGAGTTCTCATTGAGGGTGGATGTTTGGCTGTCGTGAGGGAGCCCGTGATAACATGGATCACATGAGAAATGCGGATACAACGCTTGAAGAGAAAATCAAGGTGTTGGCCATCATGGATCGTGCCGACTATCGGGATCTCGTACAAAACGGCCTGGACAAGAAGCGTTATGAGTTGATGATCACGAGCGCGCTTGATGCCGGAATGATTGAATCCGTGAGATTCAAACCTGATGTGATCTTGATCGATCTTGAACCGAACGACTCGGCCATCCGCGATGCCTGTATGGGCCTGAAAAAACCCGAAACTGCGCCGGACGCATTGTTGATTGTTCTGACGAGAGTTCCGAATGTTGAAATATTGAAAGCAGCCTTTTCGGCCGGAGCCGATGATGTGTTTGACTTTCCTTTCCAGGCCGATTGCGAATTGGATTTGCGCTTGCAGAGCCGCATGAAGCGTGATCGTGCGATAAGCAATGAATTACAACGTACGAAACAATTTTTGGAAAATCTGATAGACTCTTCCGTCGACGCCATCGTGTCGGCGAACATGAAAGGAGATATAATTCTATTTAATCAAGGAGCTGAACGATTGTTTGCATATCGAGCCGATGAGGTGATCGGTAAGATGCATGTAACCAACCTATATCCTCCGGGAGTGGCGCATGAGGTAATGGAGGCTTTACGCGGTAAAAGTGAGGCTCAGGTTGGACATCTCAACACCAGTCGCAAGGAAGTAATTAATAAGGCTGGAGAATTCATACCAGTGCAGTTGACAGCTTGGATGGTTACTGATCATGGTCAAGAAATTGCATCCGCAGGAATATTTATGGATCTAAGAGAAAGATTGAAGATCGAACGAAAACTCAGCCTGGCCCAGGAAAAGCTTATGAAGACGGAGAAGCAGGCCATGATTGCCGAGTTGGCAGGGGCAGCTGCGCACGAACTCAATCAACCACTTACTTCTGTCTTGGGTTATGTGGAGCTTGCCAAAAGAAAGGTTGCCCAGGAGGAAAAAATCGATCGGATCTTGGAATCCATTTTTTCTCAAGCGGCCAGGATGGCCGAGATCGTTCGAAAACTGGGAAAAATCACCAGATACGAAACCAAGTCCTATGTAGGGGATCAGCGTATCATGGATATTGAGCGTTCATCGGAACCGGAGTGAGGGGGTATCGCATCTTTTTTTATCTGGATCGATCTCCCGTATGCCATCAAAATCTGGAGGCATGCGGCAAAAACGAAGGGAAAGCATGAACCAAAAACATGATGCCATAGATGAAGCCAATCAGAGACTTCGAAATGCGCTGAGCCAGTTGAAAGAGGCGCGCCAGATTCAGAAGGTCTTGATGGGATTGGGCAAGGAGCTCAGCATAGGGTGCAGTCAAGAGGAGTTTTTATATACCGTGGTTGAGGCGGTTAGATCGCTTTTTCCTGCGTGTTTTTATCTCGTACAACTCATGGATCCAAGAAATCTCATCATTACCGCCGTCGATCACCACGGCCCGATCTTGAGAAACCAGCCCAACAGAATACATCTCAGTAGATCAGCCCTGATCAAAACCCATCTAGATCAAAACATTGTACAATCACCCCATATAGAGGTTTTTGACGAAGTGCCTTTGTTGTTTGAGGGCAGCTCGCATGCCATTCATGTACCGTTGGTTTGTGACAACCAATTGTTCGGAGCAGTTCAGCTGGAAGGACCCGATGCCGTTCCCTTGGGGGATGATGATGAAGTCTTATTGATATCATTGGCGAATCAAATGAGCCTGGCATTGCGTAACCAAAGATTGCTGGAGGAAATGGCTTTTCTCAAGGATTATTTGGAAAGTATCCTGGAATTTGCCAATGCGCTCATCATCGTGACCAATAAGAATCGTCAGATCTTGGTCTACAACCGGGCGATAGAAAAATTGCTGGAATTTCCAAAAGATCAAACTTTAGGCACGGATCTTTTCATGTGGTTGCCTAGAGAGGAACATGAACGCTTTGCTCGAGGAATATCGAGGGTCATCAACGATTCACAAGCTCCATCCGAAGGTATGGAAGCCAATATGTGCAACCGTGATGGACAACAGGTTCAAGTACTTTTTCATCTGGCCGCCTTGAGGGATCCCGATGGCAATGTGGGCAGTATCATCATGGTCGGTCAAGATATTACCCGCATCAGATCTTTGGAATCTCAGATCATCGAGGCCGAGAAGATGGCTTCTTTGGGAAAGTTGGCGGCCGGTGTAGTGCATGAGTTGAACAACCCCCTGACTTCTATATCCGTATATGCTGATTTTTTGATCCGTAAGCTTTCCCAAGGAGATTTGGATCGTGGTGATGTGGAAAAAGTGGAAAAAATATTGCAAGGCGCCAAACGCATCCAGAAGTTGACTCGGGATTTGATCTCATATGGCAGACCGACATCCGATAGACCCGAGGCTATCCAACTCAATGACTTGATTTACCAGGCGCTGAGTTTTTGTGAACATGATATTCAGAAGTATGATATTCGAGTCAATACAGATTTTAATTCCTCTCTGCCGAAGATTTATGGGAAACGTAATCAATTGCTTCAAATGACTATCAACCTCATTACCAATGCCTGTCAGGCGATGGAAGGAGGAGGAGAAATCACTTTGTCGACCAAAACCATGGAAAACGAACAATTGATGCTGCGGGTTTCGGATACGGGCAGTGGAATCATGAAAAAAGATTTAGATAATATCTTTGAGCCATTTTACACTACAAAAAAGAATGGAGAAGGAACTGGATTGGGATTGAGCATCGTATCTCGTATCATTGAGCATCATCGTGGGAATATTGAAGTCGATAGCACTCAGGGAGTTGGTACGACATTTGTCATCATGTTGCCTCTATGCCGGCAGACTTTCGATGAGTGATCCATCCAAATGCAAGATACCCGGGCCATCACTGTCATAAGGGAACGGATACCAAATGGTGAATCAAGACGATACGCAACAAGAATCTCCAACCGGTGGTCAGGTGAAACGAAGTCGATCGTTGTTTGGAAAGCTGTTGTTGGCATTTTTGTTTTTATCGGTGGCGCCTTTGTTCATTACGGGCATATTGGTTACGGCCGAAGTGGACAGATTGCGAGAACATACGGTGCGCACCAGTAGAACCTACGAGCGTAGAGCCGAAAACATCGCCAGAAGCGTGGCTGATTTTTTGAGAAAATGTGAATCGGATCTGCGACGCTTGGCCAAGCTGCCCCGCTCGGATGAAAGCTATGCCGCCTTTGCTCTCAAGCACAAAAGAGAAGCCTGGATACGGTCCGGCACCGACGAGAATCCGACCGAAGAGCGTGTGAAAGTACTTCTTTATAAGGAAGTATCATTTATCGACCTAGAAGGTAAGGAACAGGTTTTGGTTGTTCGTGGGAAACCCGTCTCAGCCGATCAACGAAGGATCGTAAGTGATCTCAAGCATACGACCTATCGTAGTGAACGATACTTTCAAGAAGCCATGCAAATCGGAAAAGACGAGATATATGTCGGTCATTTGAGTGGATTTCATGTCAACAAGATAGAACAACTGGGAATCGAAAAACTCATACCCCGACTCAAACAAAGAGGAAATCGAGAGAAACAAATATACCGTTACATCCTCTACAAGATCTTACGAGCTTCTGGTGAAGTCGAATATGTCAACAGCTTCCAAGAAAGGCAGCAGAATGTTCGGGTATATCGGGTGCCGGGAAAGGGTACCCGCATCTTGGTGGACGAACCGAAGGACCTGACTCCTGAGGAAGTTCAAGCCAGAGAGCTCGAGCTCATGGATATACTCAATCAGTTGGCTCCGGAAGACACTCGAGAAGGGGAAACCTACGATGGTGTCATTCGGTTTGCGATGCCGGTTTTTTCGGAGCAAGGAAACCGTTTGGGGGTTGTGTCCATTGCGTTGGACCATTTACATTTGCTTCAGTTCACTCAACACGTCAAGGCAATGGAGATTGACGCAACGGTTTTTGCAGGCTATCGGGATGCCGATTATACCTATTTGTTTGACGATGAAGGTTGGATCATTACGCATCCAAAGTTTTGGAACATTCGAGGTGCGGATGGCGACGGCCGACTTTTGGCTCCATATACCGAAAAAACCACCGAGAGTGAAAAACTAGTAGGCCGGACGCCGGTCAATCTGCTGCATGTAGATTGGAATATGGGAGAGGGATACCACGCCGTGGTGCTGGAGACCCGGGCCGGTAGAACAGGTATCGCCACCAGTGTGAATCTTAGTGGAGTGCTGCGCACACGTGTCTACAGCCCGATTTTTTACGACACCGGCCCCTATTCCAAATACGGTATTTTCGGTGGGGTTATGTTGGGAACCCGAGTGGACAAATTTGTGGACCTCATGCGGAAAATTGGAGCTCAAGTCGTCACCCGAACCTCTCGAGTCTACCAGACCCTGATGGTTGCGTTGGTTGTATCACTGGCCTTGGTTCTACTGCTGTCGGTATTGATGGCCAGGGGTTTGGTGCAACCGGTTCGTACTTTAACCGAAGCCGCCAGACATATCGGACTGGGTCATCTCGATGTCGAAATACCTTCCTGTGGACAGGATGAAATAGGTGAGTTGGCTGATTCATTTCGGGATATGACCGGGAGATTGAAAACCAATATCGAAAAACTGGAAAGGCGAAATGTTCAGCTCAAACAGGCACAGGAGAAACTCTTGGAGGCCGAGCAAAGGAAACGACTCGAACTGCAAAAAGAAGTACAAGAACTACAAAAAGAGGTTACCCGCGCTTCGTTTTCCAATATGATTGTCTACAGCGCTCCCATGAAGAAAATCCAAGAAGAAATCGTTCGTATTTCAAACTCTTCTGCAACCGTGCTCATTCTGGGAGAAAACGGAACCGGTAAGGAGTTGGTTGCCGAAGCCATTCATAAAAACAGTCCCAGACGGGATAAGCTTTTTTTAAAAATCAATTGCGCGGCTTACAACGAAAACCTCCTTGAGAGCGAGTTGTTTGGACACATGAAGGGTTCCTATACGGGTGCCGTACAAAACCGCAAGGGCCTATTTGAAAGTGCACATGGTGGGACATTGTTGTTGGATGAAATCGGCGACATGAGTCTTTCCATGCAAAAGAAATTGCTTCGAACTCTTCAAGAAGGTGAAGTGGTGCCTGTCGGTAGTACTCAAATCAAAAAAATTGATGTGCGCATCGTTGCGGCCACAAATAAAGATCTTTTCAACCTGATGAGAGAAGGTATGTTCAGAGAGGATCTTTTTCACCGAATTAATGTTATTTCATTAAAAATTCCACCACTTAGAGAGAGAAAAGAAGATATCCTACCTCTGGCCAGGCATTTTTTATCTGTGATAATCAAGAAAGAAGGCAGAGCGCCGGTTGCCATAGAGCACCAAGCGGAACGTTATTTAGAAGAATATCGATGGTCCGGAAATGTAAGGGAGCTCGAAAACGCCATGGAGCGAGCAGTGATTCGAAGTCGTGGCCATACGCTTCGGGTGGAAGACTTTCAACTGGCAATGGAAGACGATACAGAAATTTCGCTTGTTGAACAAGCAGATACCGGCAAGACCTTGGAAGAAGTGGAAAAAGCGTATATTCTTTCGGTGTTGGAGAAAAACCTGGGTAACAAAAAATCGACTGCCAAGCAACTCGGTATTGGATACAATACATTGTGGCGCAAGTTGAAACAGTATAATAAATTGTAAAAATCATAGGTTTCAAACTTGCATTCTGGAATAGGGCTCCATTCCTTTTTGGAAGAGTGCATACACAAATCGTGAAATACAAATGGTCTTGTGGAATAAGTTGTTTTTTTATGTCGGTGGGTTATCCGACATGTGGTCATGATTTTTC
>JBFFBT010000065.1:0-22134 GCA_041560255.1 Myxococcota bacterium
AAGTTGCTGAAGGTTTTTTATGCCCAATTCCTTTTTGATCCATGTTTGGTAATTAGATCGATAATTTGGATTTTGAGTGGAAAAAGAAGCTCATATTTATGTGTTGAATGTGCCTAAAAGCGACTTTTTCAGGGACGACTATTTATATGCGGCGAAGCAACATGCGATCTGCGGGTGTAAACCCGGCACGGAGTATTATCAAAGAAGTGATAATACCTTTGCCGAAGGGTTTGAGTTTACCGATTTTGGCAAGAGCTACAACGATATCACCCCTCCCATGAAAGACGGCAGCGTGGCGATGAAGGACAAAAGCGGCAATACATTTCCGGCCAACAACGGCGCCAATTTTGAGTGTACGACCTGCAACAACCAACCTGCCGACAATCCGACAAACGTTCAAAGTAAATTTAATTGTTTGTATGATTGGTACACAAAAAGCGCCACCCAGGTTCCGTCAAATATAGCGGCTCAACTCAAGACCAAGCTTGCGAGTAACATAATCATTTTATCCGAGCTGCACGGCCATTGGTTGAACGCATCGAGCCTCAAAAATGCGAGAAAAATGTTCAACAACCATCCAGGGGTGGTTCCTGTTAATGCAGGCAATGTCAAGTGTGGTGTCAACCCGGAAATACCAAGCTGTGCCATGACTCCCAGCCCGAGCCCGGATTTTAAATCCAGAATCATGCGATGCCAGCGATTGCTTTCGTCACACGTAGCGCTCGAGACCAGGGATGTCGAGGCGGGTGTGTGCATGAGCCTGCTTGAAGAAATGGCGGCATTTTCCGAAGATGCGTGTACCGACCAATACCAACAAACGATTGTGGATCTTGTTGATCAATATCTAGAAAAACTTTTTGATGAGTTTGAATCCAGGATTAAATCCGATGCAAACTCACTCCAGGCAAAAGCTGCCTGGATATTGGGCCATGTCATTGTTTGGTACAACAAATATTGTGCTTTGGTAAGCGACGAAGAACTCGATCAGAGTCTGTACGAAATGATAGGAGAGTTTTGGAAACGTATCGATAACGGGAGAAATCTGCTCAACGAGGTCGATACAGCAATTGCGCCGGTAAAAGATCCCAATCTTACACCGTCCGAAGTCGAAGCCAAGTTGAATGATCCGATCCTTCAATCGAATGTCGTCAATGCGTTGAACAAAGCCATTATACTCGGTATGTCTTTGGATCAAGCTGTGTTGAAGGCAGCATTTGCCAAGCAGAACGGCAGACAAATCCTTTCCGATCTTGTTATGTTGGCCGTTTTGGGTGAGTTGCTCAATACTTATGCGGACAGAATAGATATGCAAAGCGCAAGTCACGATGTGGCTTGCATGTTAAAACCCTGTAAGCTTTCGGGCGATTCGGGATCCATCTACACCAATGTTTCTCAAGCTTGGCATGTGCTTGCAAACATTGACAACCTTGCTGGCTTGACGGCCGCCCTTGAAAAAGCGCAAGACGACATGCAGGGCTGGAAAGTCGCTTTTGAGGTAGTTAAGGATGAGTTTACATTTTTGGATAACGCCATTAAAAACGTGATGGGTCAAAACTATGATCCCGAGGATCTATCGGATTTGGATCTAGAAAGCACGCCGAATTCGGCCAGAAAGTTTTTTGAAGCAGTCCGTAACGCAAAGGTACGAGACAAATCATATGCCGCAAGTGGATTGTTCAAACTTTCGAGCGGAAAATACCTCGTTACTGGATCAAATTGGGAGAAACGTGAGGAGATCAAAGCAAAGATCGAGCAAAAGCTTCCATCATTTGAGAGAAGTTTGGCGCAATATGGTTATGACATTGCTCGGCTGGTGTGGGATATGGTGATGGACATAGATAACCAACAGACCATTGACAGGATGAATCTACGCCGTAATGATCTGATTGAAGAGTTTGAGCGATTGGATGAAAGACGCAATGCATATGTGTCGACGTATACCGATAGCATTTTTTGGGCGAACACAGTCAAGGCATTTATCGGTACGCAAGGCGCTTTTCAGGGAACGAAATACTTCAACATTCGTAGCGATGCAGTGCGATATATATATGCCAAGGATGCCAAATTTACAGGTGGGTATCCCTCCACAATCGCAGATCTCACCAACCAAGCACCCATCAGTTTGACCACGGGGCAGATCTTGTCTATTCATACTACGGGTCAATGGGCACCGACCTGTGCAATGCGGGTTAAAGAGATCTTGCATCCCAACGAAAATACAAGTTCGACAATTGATGTCAATGGTGTCTTGACCGGACCAGAGGGCTATAATGTCTTGTGGACTGGATCATCTTATCAGGCGCAATCCAACCCGGGATCAAAAGGAACAACAATAGAATTTGGAGCCAGAACGGAGTTATGCTCTGGCTCAGGCGGATTGGCCCAATATTTCGTAGGTCTTTCTATTGATGCCTGCCTCTATCATAACAGAGCTTTTCGCGATTCTGATGTGAATATTTGGGATAAAGGCACATACTCGAGGACGACCACAACATTTTATCCGGGTTTGTACCTGGATAATACGCCAATTTTGGCTCCGGCCGGCGGATTGTTGGTTGTGGAGATGAAAAAAGGCCAGAGCCATTTGGATTTTGTTCGAGACATACACTTGGTGCGGGCTCCTTATTCCAGTATTGCGGTCAGCGAAGATTCTGATATGTACCTGGTGGTCAACGATATTGTGAACGCCGAACATTGCCCGCAGCCCGATGGTCAGAACAAGTTGGAAGTACAAATGCAGGTCATGCAAAGTGAAATTGAGGTATCCAGGCAGTTGCTCAGCAGGATCGCGCTCGTGTTGGATAGTATCCGAGCGAAAGAAAAAGAATATGTCAAACGAGGTGAGATTTTCGCAAGCGAGATCGCTATGATTCGCAATGAAGCCCGTATTTCCGATCCGGAAGGTTTGGATCACCAAGGGCCCGCTATCCCGGTGGATCAGTACCCTGCTGCGCTTGGGGATTTATATGAGACATTTTTGACAAGCGAGCTGGCGCGGTTGGAGCGTACTGTAAGGTTGTCCAATTTGGATTATGAGCGTGATTTGCTGGTTCATGAGATTAATTCTATCCGTTATGATATCGAATATGCCGAGCAATCAGGGATCTTACTGAAACTACTACCCAGATGGGGTATACGCAATCTGGAGATCGATCATTTGTATCGTCACGGCTTGCGGTTGGACGAAGTGTTGGTGGATTTAGTATTTCCCTTGTTGGAGTTATGGAACTCGGGAGTGTTATCCGAGATGGGTGGTAACCAATATGTAAACAGACTTCTCAACCAGCAATTAGGTTTTTCCATCAAAGAGTTGTCTCAGGATCTCATTGATCTGACCGGGGATTTGGTAAACTCTCATGCGTGGAGAAACTCGATATACGGAAACAGAGCAACCGTCATGAGCACCGTGGCGGTGAGTTTTCGTCGTCCGGATACCTCAGTCGAAAAGGCTTTTGCCGGGGCCAGTGGATATGAAGAAGGTGGATTTGTTTCCATGACTGCTCCTGACGGATCGCCGTATTCCGATTTTACGCCAGTTGACGCGGCCCGAGCAAAAGCAGTGTGGGATGCGCTGGAGTCCAATGGTGTGGCCGAGATAACTATTTATCCATCGGACATCTATCATTTAACAGGTGGTGATTCGCAACTGCCTTGCGGGAGTGAGCTGCCCGTTTTGAGACAGGTGGGTTTTGCCATCGTACGCCCCAATGGAGTAGTTGTTCCTGGTTCGCATAGACAAGCAGACGCGGGTAATGTAGACACGTTGCAGCTAGCCTCGTTTGGCAGAGCCGGTCGGGATCAATTGTTTGTACGATTTTTTGGGCCGGAATCCTATCAGCTTACAAATAGCAAGTGGATTAACATCGATGCTCCAGTGGTATACACCGGGCATGATGATGCGAGGTATATGGTGCAGGCTGCCCTGAATACAGGCAGCCAAGAGGTGATTGGCCTGTCGCCGTTTGCCTCACTGTATTTTCCGTTTCCTACCTCTGTGGTTTTCCCGAATGCCGATTTGCTGGGAGCCACTGAGTTTGTGGTCATTATGGATTTGGAAAGCGTGAGCGCCGGTGTAAACGGGATGAACTGGATCCCTGAATGCAACTGATGTATTGAGTCGAGCCACCCAAAAGCCCGACCGCGTGATAGTTATCCGGTTGGGCTTTTGTTGGTTGAAATCGATACGTGTTTTTTGAGGTTGTGTCTACTCAATCGGTTATCCTGTTTTAGAAGAATTTGCATCCAGAACGTTTGACCTATTGCTTTGATCCCAAAATACAATCTCGCCTGATATTGGATCTCAACTCATATGGCATCCTGCGGGAAAGTTTGGGTTGTGTTGCCCATCGGGAAAATGTCCGCTTATGGATGGGCTGACATGCGACATATGATGAATCCCGTTGTGTTGCATGCAAAGAGCGGGAACAGAGTATGAGGTATAGAATTGTCAGTCTCGATACATGTGGACAGAAGATGGATGATTGTCAGAGCGATTGTAGTTGTGGGAGATCAGATTTTGAATCTCATACTCGGACTTAGAACCTTATGGTTGCTCCGGCGTAAATATAGCGTCCAAGCACGTCATAAAATGTATAGCCTCCACCGGTTCTGGATACATTGGGGTGGGGAGGAGGCGGAGTGTCAAACAGGTTGTTTACGCCCGCATTGAACATGAGGTTTTGGTCCTCGTTGGGGAAGTCTTCTAGAAGATAACTAAAGTTTATGCTGTGATAGAAGATCTGCTGGACGGAAAATGGATCGCGAAATTCTTTGGGCCTTTCGAGATCGATGTCTTGTTTTCCGATGTAGTTGACTTCCCAGTTGAGCGCTGCCGGACCATAAAACACGGTTGCGCTGATTTTGCCTTTTAATTTTGGATCACCGATTTCGCCTGCCCCAGGGTTTTTCATATCGTCTGGGTTTTCAACCAAATCTTCAGGTTTCGATTTGATGAAGTAATCCCATTTCATGAGGTATGTCCAAAAAGTACCCAGGCGCACGCCGAATTGCTCCGGCAAGTCGAGCATGTCTCCAAGGTTGAGGGTGTATGCAAGCTCAAAGTCGATGCCTTCGACCTCAAAACGGTCGGCGTTTAGGAAAAAGTTTCTGATTTCTGTAATAGCTCCGGTCGAGTCACGATCGACTTTATCGCAAAATTCGTTGTCCTCTACCGACATGGTTCGGTCCACGCAGTAGTCGGCGGTTTCCTGGGCTCCAAATGTGCTGATGCCGTCGTCTACCACGATGTTCCAGTAATCGACCGCCAGGGACAATGACGGCAAGAAGGTCGGGGTGAATACCATGCCGAGCGTCCAAGTCTTAGCGGTTTCTTCATTTAATTTATCGTCACCCCTCAAGAAAACCGGCATGTTTGTGCTTCGTCGATATCCTTCGGGCACGCCCAAGGCGGCACAATTGGCGATTCTATCCGGATCCGAGCTGATGAAACGCTCATCACAAGGATCGACGACGTTGCTGTAAGCTCTTTGTCCGATAAACAGCTCGGCCATCGAGGGGGCTCGGACGGCCTGGGCATAAATGGTTCGAAACCGCACGTCATTCACAGGTGCCCAGTCACCGCCGATTTTCCAGCTGTAGTTGAGACCGCCATAGGTATGATCGGCAAATCGAAATGCCGCTTCGAGGTTGACGCTTTTGGCCGCCGGCATGTCGGCCAGAATGGGGATCAATATTTCCGCGAACCCTTCGTACATGTTGATTTCTTTTTCAATAGGAGTGAAAACGTAACCGGCGTCTCCCATGGATTTTGTGTAATTGACCGAAGGTCGGTAGTTGAGTTTTTCTTGGCGCCACTCGAGACCCAATGCTGCTCCAATTGGGCCGGCTGGCAAAGAAAACCATTTCTCGGTATCTCCTCGAACCAGTGTATTCAAGATCTGCTGTTGCGCTCTGGTTCGGGTGTTGTGGTCCGAAGTGATGAAATCAACAGCTTTGGGATCCATGACCATGCCTGCTCCAAGCACATTGGCAGGTACACAGCCGTTGCTCTGATCCCGGCATACCGGAGCTCCCGTAACCGGATCGGCTATGACATCGATAGCTTGAAGGTAACGGGCCGACATGGGATCATTGAATGACGTGTACACAGTACTTGTCCCTCCGGCACTGTAGTAAGTTACCCATTCCCAACTGTCGTCGATATCCCACTCTAAACCAGCAATTGCAGCCATGATATGGCGTTCTGCGGTTGTCCGCCGGGGACCGTATTCGCGATGGTGCCGAACGAACTTTACAAAACCCAAACCATTTGCATCCATGATGGCGCCGAGTTGCGGAGCGTATATGTCGATAAAAGGATTTTCCCTCAATAAAACATCACGTTGAATATCTCCGTTTGCAAAGGCGGAGTCGATGGTAGAGGTTGATTCGGTGAGCGCATAGGTGGTCTCGACGTTGAAGCGGACACTGTTGGTAAGGTCATGACGATATCGGGCATTAATAGTGTACCTGCGCATGGGATTAACCAGTCTTCCCAACTCGGATATTTTGCCTACGTCGGGTGCGTCAGCTCCGATCCAGTATCCGTCGTGAACCACTGCATCCCCGGTGCTGTAGTCACGGAAGGCCTTTGTGTCTTCATCGAAGGTACCAATAAGGGCTCCGTTGCCGGCTTCAACGAGGGTGGCGCGGGGAAGATAGTTGTATGGCATTACATTATCGGGAGATCTAATCATATCAGGGATACCATCGTCAGGATCGGGAGGTCCTCCTCCTGCGACTCCCGTATCATCGGGATTCAAGATGTAGGGCCTGAGGGTTGAGGAAAAATCACGATCTTTGGTCCAAAGTCCTTTGGATTCGTAGTAGCTCAAATGTATAGTTGCGTTTCCGCGATCATCAAAGAGGTTTTTGCCTGCCGATACCCCAAACGAAAATTCTTCGGCGTCTCCCTTGTCGGAAATACCGCTTTGGACATGGACTTGTTGTCCTTCGAAGCCTTTTTTGGTGATAATATTGATAACGCCGGCGATGGCGTCGGATCCATAGGCGGCAGATGCTCCGCCGGTGATGATTTCAATCCGCTCCACCATGTGGGGCGGCACATTACTCCAGTCGAAGGCGAAAAAGTTGGCATCGTTCGGGGTGGCGATTGGGCGCCGACCGTCTATCAAAACCAAGGTTCGGATTTCGCCCAGATCGCGAAGATTGGCGAAACTCAAACCTGTATTTCCAAAACTGTAGGCGGTGTTTTGCACCGAGGTTCCGGATGCCATGGAAGGTAACTCGTTGAGCACTTCGACCATGCTCATCTCGCCGGATCGTACGATGGCTTCTTCGTCCAAGATGGTCGTGGGCACCGGGGTGGTAATGTTGGAGCGTTTGATCAATGTACCGGTGATGACGATCTCTTCGGCTTTTTCTTCGCTGGGTTCGGATTCGTCTTGAGCTTCTTCCTCGGGCGCCGCCTGATCTCCGGCGGCATAGGCAGTTGCGGCCCCTAGTGTGAGGGCCGTAGAGAGGATTCCCACCTTGAAAAGGTTAGAAAGCCGGAGTGAGAGCCTACTTCCCCACGTTCTAAAGGACATGAGGGGTGTTTGATGTTTCATGTCTTTCTCCTTTGGATTGGAAAGGGTTGAGAAACAGCCTTCTCGAAAATTTCAGAAGAATACTTGACTTCAAAACCGCAAGCCCCCAGGGAACGGAACATGTGCACCGTAAGAAACTCCTTTTGGTAGAATATGCCTTGGCTCCCTGTATAGCGTAACTTCGAGATTTGTGCAAGTATTTTCAATGCTGGAAGGAGTAAAACCATTATTATTTCGTAATATTGGGGGGTGGCTTACAATCGCGTTTCCAGGCGTGCAAAAATGTGCTAGAAATACCGCCTTCGGTTTGTGGAGGGATATCGATGAGCACAAGAGACATCGAGGTTACAGAGCCCGAGACGGATTCCGGGGTTGTGGCAAACCGGAAGCCGAAAGTCGAGATTGATGCAGGTGATGCCGCGGGTGGCGGTGTGACGGACGCGCGGGTTCGGGTGTTGCCGCAATCTGTTGTGGATTTTTTTAGAAAAGAGAGATTTCTGGTCGGCTTGATTTTGTTGCTTGCGGTGGTGACCCGTTTTTACCATTTCGGCGAGCCGCGTCAGATCGTGTTGGATGAGGTGTACTTTCCCAAGTTCGTAACCGATTATTTCAAGGGCGCGTATTTTTTCGATATCCATCCTCCCTTGGCCAAGCTCATGATGGCCGGATGGGCCAAGATGTTGGGCGCCGAGCCTCCGGTTGATTTTGATTTCAAGAAAATCGGCAAGGAGTATCCGTCAAACTTTTACATGTATCTTCGATTTTTGACCTGTTTCTTCGGGGTTTTGCTGCCTCTGGCGGTGTATTTGCTGGCCCGGGAGCTTTTTGAATCCCGCTGGTCGGCATTTTTGGCCGCGTTGTTCGTGGTGTTCGACAATGCCGTTGTAACCCAGTCCCGGCATATCTTGATCGATGTCTTTTTGCTGTTTTTTGGTGTGGCGGGCCTGTGGTTGATGTTTTTGGCCCGGAAACAGCGATTTGGGAGCCGATCGTGGTTCGTTCTGATGGGCCTTGCGGCTTTGGGGTTGGCGTGTTGTGTATCCGTGAAGTGGACCGGGGCTACGTTTATCGGCTTGGCCGGGTTGGTGTTGCTGTATGATTTGTACCAATCCCGCAAATGGACGCAGTTTGTCGCTCAGGCCGGTATGTTGGTGTTTGTCGGGTTTTGGGTGTATTTTTCGTTTTTCGCCATTCATTTTCAATTGCTTCACAAAAGCGGTGACGGCGACGCTTTCATGAGCGCTCAATTTCGGGCCACGCTCACAGACTCCCGCGGGTATGATCCGCGCGCCGAGCCTCTCGGGATGTTTTCCAAGTTTACCGAGCTCAACCGGGTGATGTTGAACGCCAATGCTTCCATCACCGCAACCCATTCATACAGCTCCAAATGGTATAGCTGGCCTTTGATGATTCGACCCATGTACTATTGGGTGTCGTCGGGGCATGACGGCAGAAGCTCCAAAATCTATCTCATGGGCAATCCCATCATTTGGTGGCTGGCATTTGCGGCGTTTCTATACTGGACGGGGTGGTCGGTATGGAAGTTGCTTGGACGGCGTAGGGATGCGCATCTCGCTCCGGTGATTTGGTTGCTGCTTGGATATGTATGCAACCTGCTGGCATACATCATGGTAAGCCGGGTGGCTTTCATCTACCACTATCTGCCGTCTTTGTTGATGATGATGATGGGATTGGGATTGTTTTTCGACCGATACTGGAAAAAAACACGCTATGTCGCCGTGGCGGCGATCGTGGTTGCCGCCGTCTTGTTTGTGTACTTTGCGCCACTTTCGTACGGTCTGCCTCTTTCCGATCAAGCCTACCAGGGAAGGATCTGGATCAAGAGTTGGCAATAAACCCTTTTGCTCATAGGTGTAAACAAATCATGAAACCATCCTCCTCCAATCCGTTGTTGACCATCGTGATACCTGCCTGGAACGAAGAAAAGCGCCTGCCGGTTACATTGCCGCGGGTCTTGGAAGTGTCCAAAACCTGGGACTTCGAAACCGAAATTTTGGTGGTGGACAACGCCAGCACGGACAATACCTCTCAAATCGTCAAAGCGATGGCGGCGGACAATCCGATGATATCATTGCAGTATCAACCTGTGCGGGGCAAGGGGGCGGCGGTGCGAAAAGGGATGCTGACCGGTAAAGGGGAGTATTTGTTCATTTTTGACGCGGACATGGCCATGCCGGTCGAAGAAGTGATCAATTTTATCCCCCCCAAGCAAAAGGATTGTGATATCGCCATCGGCTCGCGTGAAATGGAAGGAGCCGTACGGTATGAAGAGCCCTGGCACCGGCATATGATGGGCCGGGTGTTCAACACCATCGTGCGGGTGTTGGCTATACCGGGTATTCAGGATACCCAGTGCGGTTTCAAGTGTTTTCGGCGGGAAGTGGCCCAGGAGCTTTTTTCGACTCAAAAAATCGACGGATGGGCTTTTGACGTCGAAGTGCTTTATATCGCCAAAAGACGCGGATACCGCATTCAGGAAATTCCCATTCATTGGTTTTTCGGTCAAGACAGCCGGGTGAGTCCTTTGAGCGATTCCTGGAAGATGCTGAGAGAGGTATGGCGAATCAGAAGCAACGGGCAGCGCGGGCTGTATGATCGCTGAGAGGGTTCTGGTTTATGTGGCAAAGTAGCATTTTGCTATAGAGGACCGGGTATCATGTTTGAGAAATGCAACCGAATCTGAGTTGTCGAGGTTTCATTAAACGAGATATAAGTGCGAAAACGGCCTCCAAACCTTATTTTTTCGCAATATGCTGATTGTCAGGCGTGGGAATTTGGAGAGTGAAGGATCGAATTAAAGAGCTGGAAGCCTTGGCGATGGGTCTGGAGCCCGACGAGAGCGAGCGCAGACGGTTGCTTTCAAAGGTTACCGCCTATGCCGAAGATTTCATCCAGAGCATCGCCAAAAGACCTGCCTACCGGCACAAAGCGGCGTCAGATCGAAAGCTCGAAAGCTTTCCAATCTCAAAAAAAGGGATCGGGTTGGATGCAACTCTTCGATTAATCGAGGGTTGTGTTGATTTTCCGGGGATCAATCCGGTTTCCGAGCGGTTTTTAGGCTACATACCGGGTGGGGGGGTGTACCACGCGGCATTGGGAGATTATTTGGCGGCGGTCAGCAATCGCTATGCAGGTGTGTATTATGCTGGTCCCGGGGCCGTACGCATGGAAAATATGCTGCTTGCTTGGATGGTGAACCTGGTTGGTTATCCCGGGTCTGCGGGAGGAAATCTTACTTCGGGTGGAAGCCCCGCACATTTGATGGCTGTCGTAACGGCTCGGGACGCGCACGCGATCGAAGGAGAAAAGGTAGCGAATTCAGTTGTTTACCTTACAGAGCAAACCCATCACTCGGTTGGCAAGGCGCTTCGCACGGCCGGATTGAGAAAATGTGTCCAGCGGGTGATTCCTGTGGACCAGCATTTTCGCATGCGGGTGGATGCGTTGTCTGGGGCGGTGCGGGCCGACAGAAGCCTGGGTCTTCGACCGTGGTTGGTGGTGGCTAGTGCAGGAACTACCAATACCGGTTCGATCGACCCATTGCAGGAAATTGCCGATGTCGCCCAAAAAAATGAATTGTGGTTCCATCTGGACGGTGCATATGGTGCTTTTTTTGCTCTTTGTGACGAGGGTAAAAAGAAGCTTGCCGGAATGGAATCCTCGGATTCGATGATCATGGATCCCCACAAGACATTGTTTCTGCCGTATGGTATTGGGGCCGTTTTGGTAAAGAATGCAAATGGATTGATCGCTTCGTTTCGGGATTGGGCCGATTATATGGAAGATACTTCGACAATAGAACCCGGCGAAATATCTCCGAGCGATGTATCCTTCGAGCTCACCAAGCATTTTCGGGGTATGCGGATGTGGTTTCCTTTGATGGTGTTGGGGACTGAAGCGTTTCGAGCCGCCTTGGAAGAAAAACTCTTGCTGGCCCGCTACGAGCATGAACGGCTTCAAGCCATACACGGTGTCGAAGTCGGGCCTCCCCCCGATCTCGCGGTGGTCGTATTTCGGTACCGCCCCGAACGGGGCGACGCCGACAGGTTTAACCAGCTTTTGCTTCAGTCGTTGCAGGATGAGGGAGATGTGTTTTTGAGCTCGACCAGATTGAACGGCGAGTTGGTCTTGCGCATGGCGATAGGTGTGTATCGCACCCATCTTGCCACCGTTGATTATGCCCTGGACGTGCTTGCCGCGCATGCCGAAAAATTGGCGGAAAGCTAGGTTGTGTCCGTCTCATCAACGGGATCTTGAGGCGGAGGTTGATCTGGTTTCGTATGTAAAGTTTTATTCTATCCACATTTGGGTTAGAATATACGCTGGCGGTTCGATCCATTTGAGGACGCATCGACATGATGGATAATTCATCCAGCGTACTCCGATTACAGCTCGGGTTTTTGGTGGCGATGCCGTTTGTGTGGATCGGAGCCGTTTTCATCGCGGCTTTGTTGTTTTACGAACAAACAGGCGGTATCGCACTGGTGCGTACGTTGCAAAGTCCAATCTCCGAGATGCTTTGGGCTTTCGGCGCCCTGTCCGCCGCCTTTCGCTACGGTCGTAAGGATTACCTCTGGAAGGCCTGGTTTTTATTTGCTTGCGGCCCGCTGTTGTATTTGATGTATGATTTGGGTCCTTGGTTGGCGAGCATGGGACTGCCTCGAACGGCTGTGGAGTGGGGACAAGGTTTGATCGTGGTTTGCGGCAATGGGTTGCAGGTCGTTGCGATTGTCATGTTTTCGAGAGCCTGGAAGCTGGCCGGATTGGATGTGCCTTTATCTTCGAAAACACAAATCGTCATCCGATTGATCATGTTGGTCGTGGCCGTTGCGGCAGCGGGCCCGGGGGTGGTGCTCGCGGGGATGGCCTGGTTTTCGGGTGATGCGTCCGCGGTTTTGGGGCTGAGCTCTTCGCTGGGGGATATGTTTTCTTTAGCGTTGATGGCTCCTTTGTTCATGACGGCGTTTTCGTTGCGGGGTGGGGTGATGAGTTGGCCTTGGATCTTTATGACCGGCTCCCTGCTTGGATGGCTGGTTGGGGATATCGCATTGACCTGGTTGCCTTATATGGGTGCGGACGCGCGGGATATCGAGATCGTTATCGCACTTGCTCAATCATACGGATCGGTGATGTATTTTTCGGCGGGTTACGCGCAACGTCTGGTGGCGGTAGCCATACAAGAGAGAACCAGCCTGAATACGCGAGGAACTACCCAGATGCTTTTGGATGAATCAGGTTGAAAACATATAATAACCTATTTATGTTATAGTATTATGGGCCGGATTTTTTACGATCCGCGCCGGTGCGTGGAGGACGAAAGCGTGGTCAAAGAAAAGGGGCGATTGGATATCTTAGAGCCGGCTGCACCGGAAGAAGATGACTTCGACCGGACCGTGATTCAGGGTGTTGAAAACCTAACCCGTAAGGTCGGTAAACGCCAGGCTTATTTGATTGTCATATCGGGAGCGTCGGCCGGAAAGATGTTCAAGTTGACCGACAGAATGGTCATTGGTCGCTCATCCAGGTGTGAAATCCAGTTGGGAGACAAGGGAGTCTCGCGCCGGCATGCTTTGTTGATCTGCGATGAGAAGGGAAATGCCGCCATCTCGGATTTGGGCAGCACCAACGGCACGTATTATGCCGGACAACAAATCAAGTCGCAACACGTGTTGAAGGATGGTGATAAGATCCAGCTCGGCTCCACGACAATATTGAAATATTCGTACCAGGATGTGCTCGAGGAAGCTTTTCATCAACATCAGTATGAAGCCGCCACCAAAGATGGATTGACGGGAATTTATAACAAGAGTTTTTTTCTCGAGCAATTGGATAAAGATTTTTCCTATGCCTACCGGCATGTCGAGTACCTGAGCCTGCTGGTGCTCGATATCGATCATTTCAAAAAGATCAATGACACCTACGGTCATCCGGCCGGTGACCAGGTGCTGCGAGAAGTGGTGCAATTGATTGTACGGGTGTTGAGAAAAGAGGATTTGTTTGCCCGGATTGGAGGCGAGGAGTTTGGCATTATATTGAGAAAAATCGACGAAAAACAAGCCCACAATTTGGCCGAACGCATCCGCCGGACCGTTGGTGATCATATTTTTCGATGGGAGGGCAAATCCCTTCGGGTGACCGTTTCACTGGGGGTGGCCACCTCGTACCGATCCAATTATAAGGATACGGCTTCCTTGATACGCAAAGCCGATCAATATCTCTATCGCGCCAAAAACGCAGGACGCAATCGAGCCGCCAGCCGGTTGAACGACAACCTCGAATCATAAAGTAGGCGGATGTAGGCCTGCGGTCATGGCATGTCGATTCTTCCTTTGTAATAGGCTCCGTCATCAATCTGTACCCGGGGAGCTTCCATATCGCCTATCACTTTGGCTCCGGCGTGAATGGTGATCTTTTCCCGGGCTTTGAGATCTCCTTCCATCTCGCCGCGTACCGTGATGTTTTCGGTTTCGATGTTTGCCTTGATGCGTCCTCCGGATTCGATGGTGATGCTTTTTTCCATATGAATGGTGCCTTCCACCTCGCCTTCCACAATCAAGTCCTCGACGCCTCTGAGCTCTCCGCGGATGAAAAGTCCCTTTGCGATAACACCTACCGCCATGGTTGTTCCTCCTTTGGTAATGACCCCAATAGATGCTGGAATACGAAAACAGATCCTATTGTATACCACCAGGAACGGCCTGGTATCAACTTTCATGGGTCCTAGGTTTTATATTTGGAAAAAATTGGGATATCAGCTGGACTGCAGAAAATCAGTGATTTTTCTTTGGATCAATTCCTCGTAGGATTGCCCCATGCGTTGGGCCAGTATGAGCAACTCTCCGATATTATGGCTGCAATGTTGCTTGTGCCCATTGTCCGCATACAATAAGTTGACCACTTGTCCGCGCACCAATATGGGCAGAACAAAAACGCTCAAAGGTACGATTTTTCCGGTATTGCGCAGAAATTCGATGTTGAGGGGTGATTTTTGCAATGAGCCCAAAAAATGCGCCCTGGTTTGTGTCACGGTAAGAAACACGGAAGGCTCGGTGAGAGGAATGCGCAGTTTTTCGACCTGTTGATTGGATACATGCTCTCCCATACCCAACCATCCCGATACCATTTGACGTTGGGCCGTAAACAACATGACGCGGGAAAATTGCGAAAGCGCAAATCGCATGATGATCTTTGCGATCATATCTCTGCCGGCGGCCTGGTCGAGTTGCTGGCGCGCTTGAGCAAACGAGTAGATTGGTTCTTCGGGTTGTTCATAAATCGGTTGTTTTTGGGGAAGCTCTGCGCCGAGCGAAGTGTCCGGAGGCAGCGCTTGGATGAATTGCTCGTCCAGAAAAGGTATTTCGGACGGTTCAGAGAGTGGTGTCGTGGTCGAACCGGGTTCCGAGTCGGCGGTTTCGGTAAGCTCATAGACGGATTCGTCCAGTTTTGCGATTTTTGTAAGCTCTTGCTCGAGAGAGATTTCGTGATAATTGTCCACTTGGTGGTAAAAGCGGGTAAAATCGAGCTCGCTCATCAGCTCGCCGTTTTCGGTCGTCGTGACCAGGGGTTTTTCCTTCGGATTGGTTGGTGAATCGGGCTTTTTGGGATCCATGCCGCCCAGATCGATGTAGCGGATTTGATGCCGTATACCGTAGAGTTGTTGCAGCAAATACCAGAATCGAAACTCGGTGACCACCAATGGTTTGATCCGCATGCCCGTGATGAAAGCCGCTTCGTCCAAGTGGTGGAGGTTGGATGGATCCATGCAAAGTACTTCCAGCAAACGATCTTTTACCCGATATGGAATGACCTCGAGACGTTGCGCTGCTTCATCCGAAAGCAGTGCAACCGCGTCCGGATCACATTGGATGTCGAGCCCGTGCAACGCAGGTAGGTTGTATTTCCGGCCGAGATACATAGCCAGGTTCTCTTCATTGACGTATCCCAGTTCGAACAGGACGGTTCCGAGTTGACCGCCGAAGATAATCTGGTTTCGCAACGCTTCCTCGAGTTGACGGGGCGTACACATACCATTGGAAATCAGGAAAGTACCCAAATCCACCATGATCTTCACGTTACAATGGCGCGGGGTGGCTGTCAAACTCGTACGTCCTGGGCATATCACCGAAAATCTCTGGATTGGGGTATGCTTGGCTCCATCGACAGGTTCAGTGGATTGAAATGCCGTCCTTTTACGTGTATGACCCCTTCATGACGCTCGAGCGGACCGATGACCACCAGACCTGGGCTGGATACCAACAGCAGTCGGTTTTGTTTGAAAATGTTCGGGGTAATCACCAGGTTGGCGAGCCCGCTTTCGTCTTCCAGGGTGATGAAGCACATGCCTTTGGCGGTGCCGGGCCTTTGACGGGTGATGATTACCCCGGCGATGGTGACCCATCGACCGTTGGGTAGGCGTTCCAGAGATGCAAGCGGCAACACGCCTTGGGTGCGAAGGCGATCTCTCAGGTGCGCCAAGGGGTGCGGTCCGGTGGTCATGCCGCAGTTTTGGTAATCGGCCTGTGTGCGTTGCGCCGCGGTCATGCGGGGCAACGGGCATCTCTCTTCGGGGGGACGGATGCGTTCGAGCAGACCTTTGCCCGAGCTTTCCAGAGCGGCTACCTGCCAGAGGGCCGCGCGCCGGTCGAGACCCATTTTGCCGAAAGCTCCCAAGGCGGCCAGCGTGTTGCGCTCGTTTTCCCGCAGATCGCAGCGGCGGTGAAAATCGAGCAGGTTTTTGAATGCGCCCTCGGCCTGCTCCGACTCGATTTGCATTCCGGCCGGTCTGCGCAACCCCCTTACAAACCGAAGTCCCAAGCGTACGGCCCCGTCCGACTCGATTTTGCACGACCAGCCGGAGTGGTTGACGTCGATGGGGCGTATGGTTTGACCCCGGCGCTTGGCGTCTTTGATGAGGGTTGCCGGGTGATAAAACCCCATGGGCCAGGCGTTGAGAAGCGAACAATAGAAAGCCGCCGGATGATGGGCTTTGAGGTAGGCGCTGGCGTAGACGATGAGCGCGAATGAAGCTGCATGGGATTCCGGAAAGCCGTAAGGCCCGAAAAACGATCCCAGCGAAGAGACGATTTGCTCGACAATCGGTGGTTGTAGCCCTCGTTTTTGTAACCCTTCTTTTAATTTGACGAATTGTTTGAGCTTGTGCTCTTTGCTGCGCTTGTGTTTCATGGCGCGGCACATCTCTTCGGCCTCTCCCACATCAAACCCTCCCACCTCCATGGCGATGCGCATGGCTTGTTCTTGGAACAACGGTATTCCCAGGGTGCGCCGTAGGATGGGCTCGAGCAGAGGATGAGGAAACGTCACCGGCTCTTTGCCGGCGCGTCTTCTCAGATAGGGATGCACTTTTTTCCCCACGATGGGTCCGGGCCGAATGATGGCTACCTCCACCACAAGATCATAAAAATTTTTGGGTTTCATGCGCGGCAAGGTGTTCATTTGGGCTCGACTCTCCACCTGAAAAACACCCACGGTGTCGGCCCGCTGGAGCAGGGCGTACACTTGGGGGTCGTTTTGGGGCAGATGGGCCAAATCGACTTCCACCCCCTCGTGGGTCTTGATGAGAGGTAGGGCGTCTTCGATGGCCTTGAGCATGCCCAAGCCCAACAAATCCACCTTGATGATGCCCAGATCCGAGCAATCGTCTTTATCCCATTGAATTACCGTGCGCCCAGGCATGGCTGCGGGCTCCAGGGGCGCCACTTCATCCAAACGTCCTTTACACATGACCATGCCCCCGCAATGTTGCCCCAAATGGCGGGGTAAATGTTGTATGTCTTCGCATAGTTCCACCAGGAGTTGGACACGTTTGTCTCGCGCATCCAGGCCGGCGACCGCGGCCGCCTCATCCAGCTCTTTGCCGGTTGCCTGGGAGACCTCCAACATTTTGGCCAACCGGCGTTCTTCCAGACCGAGCACTTTTCCCACTTCTCTCACCGCGCTTCGCTGACGGTAGGTAATCAAGTTGGCGGTCATTGCGACCCGGGGTTCCGAGCGGTTTCGGCCTCCGCCCCAACGGCGGTAGACGTACTGAATCACGCTTTCGCGTTTTTCACCCGAAGGCAGATCCAAATCGATGTCCGGCCACTGGCCGCGTTGCTCCGAGAGGAAACGCTCGAACAAAAGCTCCATGCCCACCGGATCGACAGCGGTAATACCCAGAGCGTAGCACACCGCGCTGTTGGCGGCGGAACCACGTCCTTGCACCACGATGCCTCGCTCTTTGCAATAACGGCAAATATCCCATACCGCCAAAAAATAACCGCTCAAATTCAGCTTGGCGATGATTGCAAGCTCCTTGTTCAGTTGGGCCGAATGTCGAGGTTCGATCGGTCGGTAGCGCGACCGTGCGCCGCGTTGCACCAAACGGCGCAGATAACCGAAAGAAGTCTCACCGGCAGGTGCGGGATAGTCTGGAAACTGGTAACCCAGGTTGTCCAACGTGAATTCACATCGCTCGGCCACCCGCAGGGTGTTTTCGACGGCTTTGGGAAAATCGCGAAACAAAGCGGTTATTTGTGCAGGTGATTTGAGGTATTGCTCACGGTTGGACGCAAGGTTGCGCCCGGCTTCATCCAAGCGGGTTTTGTGTCGCAAACAGGTGAAAACATCCAGAACCCGTTTGCCTCTGGGATAGGCGTAACGCACGTCGTTGGTGGCCACCACCGGCAGGCCGGCGTGCGCGGCCAGACCGGTGAGCGCGTGATTCAGATCGGCCTGTCGGCGTTTCAGATGGCGGCTTATTTCCACAAACACGTTTTTCGATCCGAAGATCTGTCGGAGCTTTTCCAAAAGCTGTTTTCCGGTTCCATTTTTGAGCGCCCGGTCGAGCGCTCCGCCGGTCAGACACAGCAGGCCTTCGGCGTATGGCTCGATTGCTTCGAGGGAGATTTGCGATTGTCCTTTCGGGTTGTCGGCATGACCTCGGGTGATGAGACGGCAGAGGTTTTTGTATCCCGGCCGACTCTTGACCAGAACCAGCAGGCGGGATCCGCCGCTCAGACTCAATTGGGCGCCCACCAGCGGACGGATGCCGACTTCCCGCGCGGCCCGGTAAAATCTGGGAGCGCCGTAAAGGCCGTTCAGATCCGATAACGCCACGGCCTGCACTCCGGCGTCTGCGGCTGCGTCCACCAGATCTTCGGGGTCGCTGGCGCCGGAAAGAAAGCTGAAAGCGCTTCGACAACGCAACTCGATGTAGCGGGTCATGTGAGCGTACCTCTTGAACAATCGATTGCCCTTGTTGATTTACCCGTAGATTCCGTCCGCATACCATTGATCCGAAAGGCGATCCCGGTACAAACGGTATGATGCGCCGTTTGCAAGCAGCGCTTCGTAATAATCGCGGTCGATCTCATCGACTTGCCACCAATTACCTTCCAGTCTCCAGGGTCCGCGTATCCGAAGCACGCGACCCGCAAGCCGATCTCCTTGAATGTATACGGGTTTTTTTTTGTCGAAATGGATGTTGATTCGTAAAGCCGGCCGAATCGCCCTGAGTGGCGGCTCTGAAAGTCGCTCGGGTTGTTGCGGGCTTTTTCCGCCGGAGGTTTTCAGACTGAAGGGCGCCATGACGAAGCCGCCCGGCAGATGGGTATCGACCGGCAGCGCCGTGCCCACCCGATCTTGTCCTGCTAAGGCGGTAAGCCGCGCCAGGGTGTCGTCGAGCTTGGGCGCTGATCGGCCGGGGTTTCTTCGAGCGAACAAATCCAGTTGGGTGTGCCGAACCGCCGTAGTCTCGGCTTCGATCCCTACGCGAACCACGGGTTGGCGGGGAGGGGTCTTTTCCAAAGATGTTTTGATCAGCTCGAGCCAGCTCGATACGTCCACCGTGGCGCAGGCCGATTGGACCGAGCGCTCGTCGGTCCCGGTGGGATCCAACCCCAGTGACAAAAATAAGCTTCGGACCGAAAATCCTAAGGTCTCACATCGTGCGAAGATCCGCTCCACAACATGCTGGACGGCAAAAAGAAGCGGCTCCATTTTACCTATGGGATGGTCGCAATCCGTCTCTTCCTGCATGCGTTTGGGTAAAGGCATGGCCACCAGCGGATCGTCGTCCTCTCCGCGGGCCTGCCGCCAGAGGCGAAGTCCCGCGGGCCCGAGTCGCAAGCTCAGTCCCTTGGGCGGAAGGTCGGCGAGCGCACCCAGTCGGGTAATGCCGAAACGGTGGAGATTTTCTTGCAGCTTGGCGCTGTCCGGCAGGAGATCGATCGCCAGGGGCGCCAAAAATGCGCGCTCTTTTCCGGAGGGCACCACCTGAAGCCCTCCGGTGGTGCGGGCGGCCAACCGTGCGCAAAGCTTGGTCGCAGCGATGCCCGCCCGGGCGTCCAAACCGATCTTTCGGGTTTTTGCAAGCAGGGCCGAGCCGAGTTTCTGCTCAGAAGCGAAAAGATTTTCGAGGCCGTTCAAATCCATGCATATTTCTCCTGCGGGCTCGAGCGCCACCCGGGGTGAAAAAGATCGGGCCACGTCCAAAAGGGCCGCTTGGGCGGAACGTACCGAGGTTGCGCAAAAAGGACGAACGATCAGATCGGGCAACAGACTGTGGGCCGCCGCGGCCGTCATGCCGGGCACCACGCCCGCGCTGCGGGCTTGCGGATTGCAGACCACGACCCGGGCATACAGATTTTCTTCTTGGACGATCGCCGTCGGCCGATCGCCGAGTGTCGGATCGATTCTTGCCAGGGCGGACAAAGGCAGATCGGGAACCCACAAACAGCCGATGCGATTGGATCGGTTTTTGCGCAGGTAGGTCCGATTCGCTTCAGTTTCTATAGCGGTAGTGCCTTTCTCGTGGTTTGCAGTCATTTGTAGCAATCCGGCATGGATCCAAAAAACCGATTTCGGTCTGGCTGGATCGCATGCTCGTCGAAATCAACGTTTCTGCCTGATGATCTCGAGTCCAAGGGTGGTTTTTCGAGCGTTCTGTCTGGGTCTTGTCGGGTCGGAAAAGAGCCTGTGGCGGGTGCTTGCCCGCACAGACACAGATGCGAAGCCGCCCGCCAGGCTTTGTCTGGAAAACACCACCACCAAAGATTGTGCTTCTGCAGCCAAACGCTTGATACGCATCCAAACGGAAGCGGGTGTTCGGATTTTCGTTGTTTGCACGAGCACCAAATCCAGTACCACCGTATCGAACTGCCGGCAGCTCAGGATCAATTCCACGGCTTGCAAGGCTTGTTTGACATTGGGGGAGCGCACCCACAAAAGTCGGTTGAGATCCACACCGGCTGCCCGGGCGGATTCGATCTCGAACCCGTCGGCGGGGTCTACGAGCGCAAGAGTTTCGTTGCGCAAGCATCCTGCGGCCAGAAGA
The DNA here is from genome assembly GCA_041560255.1 of Myxococcota bacterium. Lineage (GTDB taxonomy): Bacteria > Myxococcota > B64-G9 > B64-G9 > B64-G9 > JBFFBT01. Next base: position 20,902 of record JBFFBT010000065.1, read on the forward strand.
TCGTACATCATCCAGGCCGCGCCATGGATAGGTACAATCAGCTCGCTGATGTGTCCGCGCGCAAGCCCGCCCGCACACATCCGGTTCAACTCTTCGCATCCACTCGATACCAAGGAGATTGGTTTTTGAAGCTCTGCGGCCTTGCAAAGAGCGCCTTTGCGCTGCAGCTTCGTCAATATGTTTTCGCCGGTTGCCTTGCTGGGGTGTATCGGCACGTTCGTCCTCCTGGATCCTTGATTATACTGAACATATGATCAGTTTTCAAGAAGTAAAGATCCGGGAGATGATCACGATGAAGGCAGGCTGGGTCTAGAATATAGATGGATCGCGGAGTTGACAGATATCTGCTCGTTTTGATATAGTCACTTGGCCGTTGCGGGATGGTCTTTTTTTATTTTTTGCGTAAGCCGGGAGCTGAAATGGTAGGTACCTCGCCTAAGCTGCGCCAGATCGTGGTAACCGACCCCTTGTGGAAAGTTTTTTCAGAAATGGCCGATCGATCCGGCCACAAGGTGGACGCTTTGATCAACCAGGCCATGTTCGAGATGGCCATACGTTTGGGTTATGTCAAACCAGTGGCTCGTGAAGTCGCTTTGCCGATAGATCATGTGAGCCAATCGGTCGGGATCGCCGGAAAAACATCGACGGGACGTACGGTTACCGGACAGAGGGCCGCATTGGGACGCATGCGGGAAAACACCTCTCCGGGAGGCGTTCCGCCGCCCGGGGTGCGCAGCAGCAAACCTCCGCGGCTTACCTCCAAATCCTCTCCGGGTCGCGTCAAAATGGGATCCAACGAGCTGTATATCGTTGATCAGGAAGGCAGCTCGGACAAAGTGGATAAAGATATTTTTATTATCGGGCGTTCCAGCAAATGTGATTTGGTCATCAATTCGGTGAAAGTATCCCGCGAGCATGCCATCATTACCAAAGAGCAGGAAGGTTATTTCATCGAGGATCTGGGAAGCGCCAACGGTACGTGGTACAAGGGCGAAAAGATAGAAAAAATGAAGATCCGGGATGGGGACGAGATATTCATTTGCGACGAGAAATTCAAGTTTACCTTGCATTGAGCCGAATCCCCGCTCGCAACATTCGGCGCTGACAAAATTCCTCAAACGAAAATCAACGCTTGCGATGCTTTTGGATGCAAGCCGCTTCGGATTACATTTTGACGCAAGCGTTCAATCTGGGGTCGCGGTGACTCTTGAGGTTTCGAGAACTTGTCTGAGC
>JBFFBT010000066.1:0-21850 GCA_041560255.1 Myxococcota bacterium
AGTTTGAGCTGGCTGAGAGAATTTTGCTCAAGGCGAAAGACGTCGATGAAAAAAATCCCTCCATATACAATATGCTGGGTTTTGTGTTCATGAAAATGGATAAGCTCAATGCGGCTATTGATCAATTCAAGAAAGCTGTCGGCTTGGACCCGAGACAGGTCGAGGCTAGGAACAACCTAGGAGTGCTTTTTCATAGGGCCCACGACTATGAAGCCGCAGTAGAGCAATTGCGCCAAGCGGTAGTGCTTGCGCCTCACTTTTATGATGCCTACTTGAACTTGGGCAACGCTCTTAGAGGCAAGCGCAGTTATCGTGAAGCAGAGCAGGCATACGGTACAGCCTTGACGATAAACCCTCAAGATCACAGAGCTCTTTATAATATGGGTCTTATGTATTTGGATGATGAAGTCCCGGGATACAGCAAATCCGAGCTGTACAAGTCGGCCATTGTCCAGCTTGAAAAAGTGAAACAAATGGGTTCTCGGGATCCGAAGCTTGATGATTATCTCAAGGAGGCTAAGAAAAAACATGAAAGGGCAGTAAAGGCGGAAGCTAGGAAATTAAAAAGCAAGTAACGGTAAATTTGCAATGATGATGGTGAAATACGCGGGTGGGATTCCGGGTGAAGCCGATGCAAGCATTACGAGAGATGATAAGAAAATCATTACAGATCTTGACCGAGGAGCGCCCATCTTTTATAAAGAAGGGCAAGGTGAAAAATCATGGAATCTGCTTCATATGCATCGTGATGTTGCTGTTTGCTTGGCCCGCAGGGGCTGAAAACAAGAAAAAGCAGAAACAGGTTGTGATTAAGGAGGCAACCCGGGTGGAAGGCAAGATTCAAAAACCCGAAGTGTGGTACTTGTTGCCCCGGTCAAGCTTGAATTTTGATAGTGTTTCACGGAAAGAGAAATTGGCACCAAAAATTGTCGATCACGTAAAGAAAAATCCGTTTTAAGGGGATTTTTCTAGGAATTTCACCGGAGGAATGACGATGAAAACAAGGATTCCGGTCTCATGGAAACCCGCCCTGGTACTTTTATTGCTTGCGCCGTGGTATGCTTTGGCGGCTGAGGAAGCCAGTGAAGGATCTGGATTCATGAGTGCTATCGCGGAGTTTTTTGATAAAGGCGGCCCTTTTATTTATGTCAATTGCATTACGCTGGCATGGGGCATTGCCATCATCATAGAACGGATCTTTTTTATTTTCTTCAAATACAATGTCAATGCAGAGGCGTTTATGGCTCAAGTGCAGAAGCTGGTAATGGCAAACGACATCGAACGCGCCATCAAGCTATGTAATGCTGCTCCCAACGCAGCGTTGCCGAAAGTAGTAAGGGCGGGGTTGTCGAGAGCCAACCGGGGTGAGATGGAAATTCGCAATGCCGTCGAGGAAGCTACACTGGAGATCGTACCGGTATTGCAAAAGAGAACCCCCAACTTGGCGTCCATTGCCAATTTGGCTACTTTGTTGGGTCTTTTAGGAACCATAACGGGATTGATCACGGCTTTTAGGGCCGTGGGTGCTGTCAGCCCGGAACTCAAAGCAAGTGTTTTGGCGGCGGGCGTTGCAGAGGCAATGTATACGACCGCTTTTGGTCTTTCCATTGCGGTGGTTTGTATGTTCGGGCACCTCTTTCTCACCAACATGACCAAAAAAATCGTTGATGAGATAGATCATTACTCGGTCAAACTTGAAAACCTGTTGGTTTCAAGAGGGAAAGCCGGTTCGAGCGCCCTCGATCGTATGTGATGGTTTCAATTTGGATCGATATGACTTGTGTCACGGGGTGAACTCGTCAAAGTGGGACGGGTGAACCACCAGAGGTGGTTACAAAGATGGCAAATAAGCCTTCAGAGCGATCGAGATCACATACCAAGCCGGTGGAGCTCAATCTGATACCTTATATGGATATCGTGACGTCCATTTTGATTTTTATGCTTTTTACTTCCACCGGTTTGATACAAGTCGGAGTGATTAATGTCAATGCACCGCGCTATAAAGATCCCTTGGAAGCCGGCGCGGCGCAACGGGATGAAAACAATGAGGATAAGAAAAACATCAATTTAACAGTAGGTATCACTTATAAGGGGTTGTTCATCGCCGGTGTCGGGGGTGTATTGGGTCAGAATGCTGTCCAATCGCAGGATGGGGGCAGCCAAGAAAAAGGACCGACAATACCGTTGATGCTTTCGGATCCGTTGTGTCAAGAATCCTTGAACAAAAATATTCCTCCGCCGGTGAGTTGTTATGACTATGCTCGGTTGACCTCGGAGATGATCAAAATTAAAAATCAATACCCGACCGAAACCAAGATCATCATCTATGCACAACCGGATGTCCCATATGAAGTATTGGTCAAGGTCATGGACGCAGCACGAGAATATGAGAATCGCGCTCTGTTTTATGATGTTGTGTTGAGTCCGGAGATAACTTGAGGTGGTGATTTCATCGATTGGAGCATGGAATCCATCATGAATGAGCAATTGCAGACAAACAATGATTACGGTATGCAGCTTGAACCCGAAAGGCAAAGGCAACGTAAAAGATCAAAACGGGACGAGGCTGATCCGATCAATCTCAACATGTTACCCATGATGGCGCTTTTTACCATCATATTATGTTACCTGTTGAAGAGCTATTCAACCGATCCGGTTCAGATCACTCCAACTGCCGGAACCCAATTGCCGAGCTCGACAACCAGTCTGTCTCCTCAGAATGCGGTTCAGGTGGCCCTCTCGAATCGAGCCATCATTGTTGATGATAAAAAAGTTGCAGATGTGAACAATGGAAGAATAGAGTTGTCGCAAAAAAAAGGTCGAAATCCGGCTTCTTTGTTTATAACTCCATTGTATGATCATTTAAAAATGCTTGCCGAAAAAGAAAAACTGGTTGCCAGATACAATAAAGAGCAAAAGTTCAAGGGTATGTTGACGGTCATTGCAGATAAGCGGATTCCTTTTCGATTGTTGACTGAGGTTCTCTACACGGCCGGCCAAGCCGAATTTGGAGCTTACAAGTTTGCAGTGATTAAGTCCAAGGAGTGAAACCGGCAGACGAATATGCCGTCGATTTTTTAGAACGGAGCAAGGACCGCGCGATGGCGGATACAACCAACAACAAGATCCTTCGTATTGGAGTGATACGGGGAGGCCAGATCGTTGATGAGAAGCTGGTGCCCGAACGCATTCCGGTTACGGTCGGAACAGATCCCGGTAACACGTTTGTTCTTGCATCCACTCATGCACCCAGATCGGTTGTGTTGTTTGACCTAAGGGCGAACGACTACTATCTTTCGTTCACCGAGAATATGAACGGAAGAATATCCGTCGGGGATCGCTCTGCGGATTTGCAGTCTTTGAGAGCCCAGAATCTGGTGTCCAAAGTTAAAGAGAGCTACTATCTCAAACTGAATGAATCCGCTCGGGGTCGGATATCGGTGGGGGATTGCATTGTGCTATTTCAGTTTGTAAGCCCGCAACCCGAACCGAGCCCTACTCAATTACCGACTATTGCGCGCGGATATTGGTTACGCAACATCGATTGGCCATATTCCATTATATTGGGATCGACACTTTTTGTCATGTTTGTCATCTGGATTATAGCCAGCCTGGTGCCGGTACCGGAGCAAGAAATGAGCATCAATGATATTCCGGATCGGTTTGCGAAGATGATTATGCCGGATCGTAAACTTGAGCAGCTCGATGATGGCCGGGGCGCAGGTTTGATGCAGGAAATGGACAGGCCGAAGAAGAAGAAAAAGAAAAAACCCAAAAAAGAAGAGCCCACGGTGGGTGGTGAAGAAAAGGATGGAGGCAAAAAAGCCAAACCGGCAGCCCTTACAGCCGCTGAGCGCAGAGCGAATATCGAGAAAAAAGTCGCCGGTCGCGGATTGTTGAAGATACTTGGAGCCAAAGGACAGGTTGAGGGAGCTGCTATGGGGGGAGCCGTTGCGGATGTATTTGAGAGTGGAGGCATAGGTGATAGTGGAGATGGTGCTTTCGAAGGTGTAAGTGGTCTCGATGTGGCTTCGCTGCCTGGAGAAAAAGGATCTCGTGGAATGGGCGGAGTCGCCAAGGCGGCCAACATCGAGAGGATGGGAACCAAAGGTGTCGTTGGCGGAGCCGGAAGGAAGACGCGGGGCAAGAGTGAGGCGCGGGTTGTGGCGAAAGTGTCATCCGCGGCCCTGCAGGAGTTTGATTCGGATTCGCGCAATCAACGTGATATCGTAAAAGTGATCCGCCGGAGACTGGGTGGTATCAAGCATTGTTATGAGAAGAGACTCAAGCGCAATCCCGAGCTGAAAGGGAAGATTGTCATCCGATTCGTAGTTCACCCGGGTGGTCGGGTTATTGATGTCGAGGTTGTCGAGAATACAACGGGGGACTCAAGCCTTGGAGAATGTATCGCCGGTTTGGTGCAAGCCGTTCGTTTTCCTCCCGCCGATGGTGGAGATACGGTCGTTATATATACATTTATTCTGGCACCAGGAGAATAAAAGCCTTTTAGGGAGTAAGAGTGTTTGCTGCGGCTTGTTGAGGCGGTCTAAGGGTTCATGACGCCGGGAGGCATTCATCATGAAGGCCCTGAGGTCGAATGAGTTGGCGGCAATCCTGAACCGGGATGATTTCCGGTCCTGGTGGCAGAACTTGATTTCCATCTGCGATCGTTTGGACCATTTACGTACCCGTCATGAAGAAATGTTGAGTCAGATCGGATTGTTGGAGTTCAAGGCAGAATCAACGCAAAAGATTGCGATCGATGAGCTTTATCGCGCCGGCGAGTGGCAGGATGCAGCCGCTATGCTGGTGGCCCAGGCCTCGGAGATTGAAAACCGATCGTTTGAGGCGGTGGCCAACTTTGAAAACCAACGGATTTTGGTTGGTGATTTGTCTTCAAAAATTGGAGCGATGGAGCATAGATTGCTGGAGCTTCAGACAGAAATGCAGGAATTGAAATCTGTTTTGCCTGAGAAAAAAATACAAGAAAAAAGTGAAGATCCTGAAAAGACAATAAAAAGGCGAGAAATCGAGTTGGAGCGATTACAGAAAGAACTTTTGGAAAATCAGGTTCTTTTCGAACGGGGAAGTCGTAGAAAAGACAATTTATGGGAAGAAGTGGAGCAGTTATGGGGGCGCAGCTTAGATCTGATCTTAAAAGTGTCCGAACGTCGGGTCAAGAGCAAGCGCATTCGTCAAAAAGCCGAGGCTCTCTTCAAAGATGCCGAGCGTTACAGGATAGATGTCGAAGCTTTACGCAAAGAATCAGAAGAAGTATTGCAGGAAAAACAAGATGTTGAAATAACTTTGAGTGAAGCCAAGCATTCGGCCAGAAATGACTTTGGATGCCTGATTGGTGAAGATTTTCTATACTGGCCCTCTCGTCTCAACAACAAAGAGGTGTTTTGCATACCTCTTAGAAGTCAATCCAGCGGTTACAATATCGAGCTCATTGCCAAGAAAATATATTTGATAGAACGCCAAAAAGGTGTGGAATTCATACAACCCTTGCCTCAGATTGAGGAATCCGAAAAAGACGATGATGTACGGATTGATTCTTTTTTTTCGAAAACAAAAAAGAAATCCCCAAAAGAGAGTGCATGAAGACCAAATAGAAAGTGTTCGAAATATGGACGCGGGTTCATGACGATGGTGCTACAAAAAAGAGTTTCTATTTTGTCCGGCGTGTGATTCATGCTTTGAGCTTGTGAAGTATGAGGGGATATGTTAATCTACAAAACCAAGTCAAATAATGATTGATTTTTGTTGGATTTGGATACGAGAAACTTGAATCCTAGGTGGACATAGGTTCCGTTCTTTCAGGATGTTTGACAAGAATTTCTCGGGAGATGCATCGTGAATAAAGTCGAGGTGTTGAAGGGTTCTCGGTTATTTGAAGGCTTGCTTTCGGAGGAAATCGAGATGCTCTCCGAGTTGACCCAGCAGAAAAGACTGTCCCCGGGTGAAATCGTATTTCAGCAAGGCGATGTAGGAGATTCATTGTATCTGTTGGCCGAGGGTTCTGTTGATGTTGTCCAAAAGAGACAGGATGGTTCGGAGCAGATCATCACGACATTGAATGCTCCAAATTTTTTTGGAGAAATGTCTCTTATTGACAAGGAATATCGATCGGCCACGATTCGAAGCCGTACAGATGCGATCCTGCTGTATCTCAACAATGGAAACTTACATAGCTTTGCCCGCATTTATAAGAATGGATTCACCCTGGTGGTCATCAATATCGCTCGAGTTCTCAGTGCGCGTCTTCGAGAAACGAACCAGAAGCTTCTTCATTTGAAATGATTCAAATGTTTGGATTTTGTGACGATTGATACCAAATGACCTTGGGCGGCACTTTATGGATATATGCCTAAAGGAGTCGATTCAATTGGAAAAACAAGGTTTTGATACGGGAACGAATGTGGATCAACAATCACAAAAGGGGGTTAGGACCTTGAAATCCAGAGCCGGTTGGAGATTCGTCATCTCGATGGCGCTCGTGCAATGGTTGTGTTTGACACAAACGCAAGCTGCCGAAAAACTTAGAGGTTTTCCCGTGAAGCTCGATGATATGGTGGACACCGGCTCGATGATGGTGTTCGATATCGATGATGACGGGCAATTGGAAATCCTGGTGGGCACCAGAAACAAGTTGCATGCCTTGGAATTGGATGGTCATGCGGTGAAAGGTTTTCCTTTGAAATGGGAAGCAGGAATCGAGCTTTCAACTCCACTGTCGGCCGGCCGCTGGGGTCGGGAGAAATTACCGGTGGTGTTCTTTGGAACCGAAGATGGTCGATTGGTGGCTTTGAAGGGTGATGGTTCTGTTTGGCCTGGATTTCCTTTGGGGTTGACTTCCGCATTGTCAGCAGCCGCGACGCTTGCAGATGTTGATGGTGATGGCATTTCCGAAATCGTTTTTGGTACAAAGGACGGTTATATACACGTCGTGCGGGCGGATGGAAAAGAGCTTTCAGGGTATCCAAGCTCCATTCGGACGGCCATCACCACGGTTGTCACTCTAGGCAAATTTCGTCCCAGGGATGCCTCGATGTTGTTTTTTGGGGACGCCGATGGAAATCTGCATGCCTGGAATGGTCCGGGACAGGAGATAGAGGGATTTCCTTTCAAAGCACGTTATTCTCTTACCGGGCAACCGGTTTTCGGGGATATCGATGATGATGGAAATTTTGAGGTAATTTTTGGCTCGAAAGACTATCGGGTATATGCGTTGAAAGAAAAAGGGATCGAAGTCGAGGGATTCCCGGTCGAGACTGGTTATCGGATCTACTCAACCTGCGCATTGGCCGACATTGATGGGGATAATGTGACCGATATCGTCACGACCTCGGGAGACGGGAAAATCTATGCAATTGGAGCCAAGGGAAAAGTCCTGAACGGATTTCCTATTATCACGAAAGGCCGATTGAAGGCCTCACCGGTGGTGGGAGATGTCGACGGCGACGGAAAGACCGAGATCGCGGTGGGTACGGATCAGGGTCAACTGGTGATATACCGCCATAATGGATCCGTGTATCCCGGTTTTCCGATTGCGGCACAAGATCGCATTGAGATCGCACCAGTTCTATCTGATATCAACGGAGATGGCTTGATAGAGTTTTTTGGAGTAAGTAAAAACGCAGTAGTATCGGCCGTACGCATGATTCGAAAGGGTGGGGCCAAAAAACAGCTTGCCTGGCCTTCGGAAGGCCGAGATTGTGGGCGTAGTGGTATGACATATCCAAACCCTCCCCGTTATGTTGATCTTTCTTTGGATCCCCCTAACCCCGCCACTACGGATACGGTGACTCTAGGATATCGCTACTTCGACTTGGATGGGGATACTGAACCGAATACAGTTATTAAATGGTATCGAAACGGAAAGCACGTGAATGAGCTCAATGGAAATAGACAGCTTTCTGCTTCAGTGACCCGAAAGCATGAAGTATGGTATGCAACTCTGCAGGCGGATTCGAGTAACCCGATATTTAAAAGTCCTTCTATAAAAATTGTCAACACACCGCCTGGATCTCCAAAGATAAAGCTTTTGCCTGCAAACCCCCGAACACAAGATAAACTGACCATGCACATCGAGGAAAAATCCATTGATGTCGACAACGATACGGTGCGCTACGACATTGTGTGGATCAAGGATCAGGAACCCCAAAAGAAAATGAACAAAGCTTTTGTTCCGGGCAAGGAAACGGCATCCGGTCAGGTGTGGACGGTGGTGGTGACACCTCATGATGGTCAAACCGCGGGAGTGCCTGCACGCTTATCCCGGACCATTGTCAATACGGCTCCCATGAAGCCCATGGCGCGGTTGGAGCCGGGTAAGCCTACTGTAGCCCAAGATGTCAAGGTGGTGATTACCAAAGAGGCCCAAGACGCGGATGGAGATCGGGTGAGTTATCTCTATGATTGGAAAGTGGACGAGAAACCTCTCAACTTGGAACGAAGCGCATCGGTCATGCCGGCCGGATTGGCAGTCAAGCACAGTCTGTTGACGGTGGTGGTTACATCTCATGACGGCATCGAATCAGGAGAGTCCGTATCACTTGGTGCCAAAATCATCAATACGGTTCCAACGGCGCCAAAGGTTATGATCGTGCCGCCGAATCCTCAAACCGGGGATGAGCTGGGAGTTGAAATTGTCCAACCAGCTTTCGACCCAGATAGGGATCCCATTGATTATCAAGTCAAATGGCAATCTGTGAGTTCGAAGGGCTCTCGGGGTCCGTCCCAGAGTGTGCGGCTGGCTTCGGAGCAAACCAAGAAATCAGATGTATGGAAAGTCATAGTTACGCCTTCGGATGGCGAAAGTATGGGCAGCCTCGGTTCGGCGAACGTCACGATACGTAACACGCCCCCGGTTGCGCCGCAGGTCCATGCGTCTCAACCCCGACCACAGACTTCACAAGATTTGATTCTGGAAATCGAAAAGCCCGCTTGGGATGCCGACAAGGATTTGGTTTCTGTCGAGGTGGTGTGGTTTGAAGAAGATCGAGAGGTTGCAAGAGGAAAGGATATGTATAGGTTTCCATTCGAGAAAACCTCTAAAAATAAACGCTATATGGCCAAACTCATCCCGTTTGATGGGGCCGATAAAGGAAGAGAATCCGTGCAGTGGTTTGAAGTGCTCAATACTCCGCCGTCCGGTTGTGAAGTTTTGATTCAACCGCAAGAGCCGGTATCAAAGAGTGCCTTGCAGGCCGTGGTGAGCAAAAAACCTTTGGACAAAGATGGAGATGAGGTTAGATTGAAGGCTCGTTGGTATTGTAACGATGAAAGAGTCGATTCCGGTGAGAAACCCATGATGGTGGATGCCGCTCGAGTACTGCGCGATCAGCGTTGGACAGTGGTTCTTACGCCATTTGATGGTGAGGAATATGGACCGAGTTGCATGCGATCGGTTTTGGTAAAAAACAGCCCTCCTATCGCTCCGGAGTTCAGTCTGCAGCCGGTCAAGCCGACTACATTAGATACTTTGTCTGTCAATATAGAAAAACCCTCGATAGATCCCGATGAAGACACAGTAGAGTTGCGATATGAGTGGTACGTAAATGGTCGAGTCTTTCCGACGGCTGGAAGCACAGCGTCCATTTCGAAGGGTTTGTTGAAAAAAGGACAAAATTGGGAGGTGGTGGTAACTGCATCGGATGGCAGGTTGACGAGCAATCCGGTGAAAAGATCGACCCAAATCGACAACACTCCTCCGAGTACACCCCAGGTAACCATCGAGCCCAAATCACCCGCATCTCATCAAGAGCTGGCATGTCGTTTGCGCGGCCCGACCATCGACTATGATGGAGATCGAGTCAGTCATGCATATTCGTGGTATCTGGTAAAGGGGAATGACGATGTGCCGAAAGGCCCTCCAGCGCATCAGGGACCTAACCTGCCTGGGGAAAAGGTAAAGAAGGGCCAATATTGGATGTGTAAAGTTGTTGCACATGATGGTGTCGTGGGCGGAGGCGATGGCTCATACCGGGTTCAAGTTACCAACTCGCCCCCTAGTACGCCTCGAGCCGAAATACGAACTGAAAGCAACCGCGGGCTTCAGTGTGTAGTGACGATTCCGGGGATCGATCCGGATGGAGATCAAGTCGAATATCTGTACAAGTGGTTCAAGGATGGCATCGTGCAAACCATGCATCCAAAGACCAATCGATTGGATAAGAAACTGACCAATAAGAATGATATTTGGAGATGCGCAGTTGTGGCAACCGACGGTCAGCTCAACTCGGCGTTTGTAGAAACCCGGGATATACTTATTGAAAATCGTTGAGGTTGGATTGTTTTGTTTTTCAAATAAATTGGAAAAAGTATTGACAACTTGATGCAAGAACCTATAATAACAGTGTATCTCACCAATAGATTATCTTCGAAATATCGGGGTATTGGAGGGAAAATGAAATCAATAGGGGTAGTGGCAATCATTGTGATTATGTATGCAACGCAGGTGGTTGCGCAACAAGAAGGACATTCAGCCGCCGGCTTGCCCGGCGATACGGAATACGGGAAAATACAAGACCTGCCGGATTCTGAAAAACAGAGAAAGGCGTCGGAATATTTGTCCGAAATGAAGGGTGCCTTGGGGCATGTTTTAGCATTGCTCAAAGAAGCCAGAGAAGAAAAAGATGTCATCAAAATCAATTGTATCAACGAAAAGCTCACCAACATAAAAGGTTTAATCCGTATTTCCGAACAGGCGGATATCTTATTGCAAGAGAACGTTGCCAAGGGCGAAAAGGAAGCCTCGGCGCACGAGTTTCAGAAAATAATTATATCACATCAGAAGGTATTAAGTTTGAGAACCGAAGCCGAGCAGTGTGTGGGGGAGCTTGCGTTTGCAGTTGGAAGAACCAAGGTTGAAGTAGAAAAAGATAAAAACTTGATTACGGATGATGATCCGACCGACGAGGAACTGCCGAAGACCCAGGTGGTTCGACCTCCCGTCGTGAGTCCTTTTCAATAGTCGAGTTGCTTGTAAGCCGAGGCAGGGATTTGAACTTGGATAAAACCTAAACCTGCGGATTGGTGGAATCGTAACCGCAAAAGCCTTGCTAAAATGGTAGAGCCGGGCTGATAACGGACAGAACAACCATGAACAGATACATTGCGTCGACTAAAATTCGAGTGATCATTGTAGCTTTATGTACTACCATTGGATACGGTGGAGTTTGTTTTGCCCGGGGAGTCGGAATCAAGGCAGGTGAAGGGAGGTTGCATCCTTCGATTGATCTTGAGCTTGCGTACGATACGAACGCTGGATATTTTACGGGGGATAATGATCCCGTCGCAGATATGATCTTGAGGATTCGCCCGGGGCTTACTCTCGAGTTCCCGTCCGAAATGATAGATCTCGAGTTGTCCGGAAAGTTCGGGTACGATTATTATTTCGGCATCGATGATGAAAAAACCACTGATTTGAGCACCGTAGCAGGTGATGCCAACCTTCGCCTGGGCCTCAATCCAAATGGTCAAATTCGCTTTTTCATCGAGGATGATTTCATACGTTCCGGTGATCCTCGCTACAATACCTTGGATCAGCGGTATGATCGCACCGACAATGAAGTCAGGGCGAGATTGCAATGGCAGCCTTCCGGGGGAGCTTTGGTTTTTGATCTGGCTTATGGTTATTTCTTCGATATTTTCGATAAGGACGACAGCCTGGATTCTGAAGCGTATTCGAGCTACAGCCACCGCTTGTATTTTATGGGCAAGTGGAAATTTTTACCCAAAACGGCCGTCGTTCTGAGCGTGGATATGGATCTTCGCCGCTACCCGAACGACTTTACCCAGGGAACATTAGATGGATACCGCAATGTGGAGATAAACGGATTGCGGGCGACATTGGGCTTATTGGGTCAAGTCACCCCGACCATCGCGGTTTCAGTCAAGGCCGGATATGGAAATACGTTGATACCCAGCGATTTCGAGGTATACCCAGGCGTTCCCTATCCGGGAGAAAATTACAGCTCGATAATCGGTCAAGCAGAGATAACCTATAAGGCGATGGGAACTACCGAGGTTCGAGGCGGCTACTTGCGTAATTTCCAGCCGGTTGTCATATTCGGTTATTTTGGACAGGATCAAATCTATGCGAGCCTTATTCAGCAAATCGCCGGGAGGTTTACCGCCCGGGCGGATGTGGGCTTTGAATGGTTGTCATATGGAAAAGCGATCATTGCATCATCCGATAATAGCACCGATACATTGATATATGGATCGGTTGGCTTGGAGTACCATATCCGGGATTGGGTAAAAACCGGAATAAGGTATCACCTGGAGCAGCGCTTGACTGATCGAGAGATTTCAACAGGCTCGAAGGCAGACTACACCAAGCATATATTTGTACTTCATGTGGGGGTCGATTATTGATTTTTGGATGGATTGAATGACATTGAAAATTTCTAGGAAGTACTGGTAGTTGCAGTAAAAGAGAGAGATCATGAGAAGACTGCTTGTTTGTATCTTAGTAGGCGTGTGTTTTATGTGCGCCTCATGTTGGCGGAAAACCCTGAAAACACCTGATGTTTCCAAACGTTCGTTTTCGGTGGCATCCACTCTCGGACCTGGTGATGTTTTTGAGGTAAAGATCTATGATGAAGCTGAATTGAGCGGAATGTATCGGGTCAGCTCGGGAGGAACCATCAATTTTCCTCTCATCGGCCGGTTGATCGTCGATGGGTTGACCAGTACGGATGCGGCAGACCTCATACAACATAGGCTTGCGGAGAAATACCTCAAGGACCCCAATGTCAATGTGTTTATCCGCGAGTACAACTCGAAGAAAGTATCTGTCTTTGGAGAGGTCAACAAGCCGGGCACGTTTAATTTCGAGGATCGAATGACCATCATTCAAGTCATCAGCATGGCAGGTGGATTTACAAAGATGGCTGCAAAAGATGACACCAACATCACCCGGATTGTCGACGGAGAGGAGAAAAGATACCCGGTACCGGTTGAGGCCATTGCCCAGGGTGAGGCCAAAAACTTTTATCTCGAACCGGGAGACATTGTATACATACCCGAAACCATTTGGTAATGATTCTTCTGAAATTATCCCGAACAGTTTTGAAGTAGCACAGATTTTGATCTGTTGATCACGAAGATCTTAAAAGGTTTTCTTCTTGTAGGCAATTGTAGAGGGTATCTACGAGTTGAACCAATCCTTCATGGGTAGAAGCCGAGATGATAAGAACGGGCAACTGAAATTGAGACAACTTATTCTTGGCCGAATCTGAGATGGTATGCACTTCGGTAAGATCATGCTTGGAAATTACGATGATTCTTTTTTTTCTGGCCAACTGTGGTTCAAAAAGTTCCATTTCCCGCTCGAGGATTTTAAAGCGTTCGACCAGTTTCTCTGGATCTGGGTCTTCACCTGGTAGCCAAGTCGTCAAATGGACGATGATCCGGCATCTTTCGATATGCTTCAGAAATCGATGGCCCAGTCCGTGACCCTGATGAGCGCCTTCGATCAATCCGGGAACATCAGCAATCACAAAGCTGTTGTGTTCTCGTGCTTGGACCACTCCGAGGGTTGGAACCAGGGTGGTGAATGGATAGTCAGCGATTTTTGGGGTGGCCTTCGAAATGCTTGCCACCAGTGTAGATTTCCCTGTATTGGGAAAACCCACGACACCGACATCGGCCAACAACTTGAGCTCCAGGCGCAGCTTCCGGTTTTCACCAGGCAGGCCGGATTCGGATCGTTTTGGGGCTCTGTTTGTCGAGCTTTTATAGTGCAGGTTGCCGTGTCCCCCTCTACCACCCTTGGCAGCAACCAGCTCGAAGCCGTCGCAGTTCATATCTCCCAAAAGAGTATTTGTCGTATGATCAAATATTTGGGTGCCGACCGGCACCCTGACAATGAGATCTTGGGCTGAGGCTCCAAATTTGTCTTTTCCCATGCCGGGCTGGCCGTTTTGAGCTCGAAAAAATCGAAAATAACGATGATCGAGTAAAGTGGTGAGCTCTCGATCTGCTCTCAAAATTACACTGCCGCCTCGTCCGCCGTCACCTCCATCGGGTCCGCCTTTGGGGATAAAACGGCTTCTTCTGAAAGACACACATCCGTCACCCCCTTTACCGGACTGAACTTCGATCTCGGCTTGATCGATAAATTTCATGGATCACATCCATAGATCAAAAAAAAGCCACGGCATTCTGACCGCGGCTTGAATAGGCTTGTAAAAGCAAGATTTACGTAGCTGCCAAAGGCTCGATGCGTGCTTGTCTCTTTTTGCCGTATTTGGTTTCATAATGTACGATACCATCAATCTTGGCGAAAAGCGTGTAGTCACGTCCCATACCGACATTATTTCCCGGATGTATCCGCGTGCCCAGCTGTCGGACCAATATATTTCCCGCCTTGACACGTTGTCCACTGTATATTTTAACGCCCCTACGCTGCCCGGCGCTATCTCTACCGTTGCGGGTTGCACCCTGACCTTTTTTGTGTGCCATGCCTGTTCTCCAATTTGATGCCGATTATGATGCGCCCTTCTCGATGCCGGTAATCTCGATGCGGGTAAAATCTTGGCGGTGACCTTGGCGCTTCTGGTATCCCTTACGCCGCTTAAATTTGAATACTATGATCTTTTTCGATCTATCTTGCTCAAGGATGCGTCCCATGACGAATGCGCCTTCGATTTGGGGAGCGCCCACTTGAATATGTTCAGTCCCACCGACCATGAGAACTTGGTCCAAGCGTACCTCATCGCCCACTTGGCCGGGTACCTTCTCGATTTTCACTTTATCGCCGGTTGCGACACGAATTTGCTTTCCACCTGTTTTTACGACTGCATACATGGCCATTTACTCCCAAGCCGGATTCATGGTTGCCTGTCTCAAACCCTTCCACTCCGGGAGCAAACAGAGTATGGATGCTTGATGGTTTTGTCAAGACTTTTTGTGACTTTTGTGACTTTAAGGTATTTTTCAGGTCTCGATGCGGCAAAACTCCAAGAGTTGGTTTGGCATATCGGGATGTTTGGCCACTCCACGTTCTGTCACGATTGCGCTGATGAGTGTTGCCGGGGTCAAATCGAATGCCTGGTTGATGGTTTGAGTTCCATCCGGTGCAATACAAACGCCCCTGGGATGGGTTATTTCAGCCCCAGCTCGTTGCTCGATAGGTATTTCCTCACCAGAGCTTAGTGATATGTCAATGGTTGAAGTCGGGGCAGCGACATAAAAGGGTATACCGTGTCTACGAGCGCAAACCGCTACCGTATATGTGCCTATTTTGTTTACCACATCTCCATTTGCGGCGATTCGGTCGGCTCCTACGACGCAGGCTTGTATCTTCCCCTGTCTCATGAGAGCGCCGCTTGCATTGTCGCACACCAGGGTTACAGGAATGTCGTCCTTTTGAAGCTCCCAGGTTGTAAGGCGCGCACCTTGAAGCAAAGGGCGGGTTTCGTTGGCCAGCACACGGATGTCTTTGCCCTGTTCTATTGCCGAGCGTATGACACCCAATGCGGTTCCATATCCTCCAGTGGCCAGCGCACCTGCATTGCAATGGGTCAATACATTGCCCGCTTCCGGCAAGAGCTCGGCACCATATTTTCCAATGTCGAGACAGGCTTGGATGTCTTGTTCTTGAATCGCTTGGGCTTCTTTCAAAAGAGCCGAGCGAATCATGGATGCGTCTTGATCCCGAACCTCGTTGAGCTTTTTTTCCATTCGATCAAGCGCCCAGAATAAATTGACCGCAGTAGGTCGGGTCGACGCGAGCAGCTTGGAGGCTTGCTCGGCTATCGTTATGAGCTCCTGTTTGTCGCTGGTAGCATGTTTGTGGGCAACCATGGCGATCCCAAAGGCTGCGGCCACGCCGATGGCTGGGGCGCCGCGTACATCGAGGATGCGGATTGCTTCAGCCAATTGCTCGATCGACTCAATATCCACCCAAATTTCTTGGTCTGGAAGTTTGGTCTGACGCAGAATGCGAACCGTGTTTTCCTTCCAGCTTATCGGTGATAGCATCGATATTCTCCTTCCAGCTACTATACAAAGCGGCAAATTTCTGAAAACCCACATTGCTTGATGATCCGCAAGCTTTTAACGCTTCGTATATTTTGCTCCGTTTAACGGTTTAGGATTCATTTGAACAAAAGTAATCAAAATGCTTGTATAAAATGATCGAGGCATATTGGCAAGCGGTTTATCATGTGCTTGACCGGTCCACCCGCTTCAAGTATGTTGGCGTTAGATTTTCTGACGCAAAGGGGAGTTCATCCATGTTTGGATTGAGAGCTTTTCTCCTCATATCGATGTGGACACCCGTCATATCGGCGGTGCCCGTACAGGAGGGTGTGTATATCGAGCAAGAGCTGGTATACCAAAACAACCCACAACAACCCGCCATGTATGGCCGGCAGCGGATCTGGATGACTCCTGGGTTTGTTCGAAACGAGATGGTTTTCGACCAGGACGAAAGTGTGGCCATTTTCGATTTCATGGCCAAGGATCTCATCTTGATATCTTCCAAGGAGAAGCAATACATACGTATGACGTTTCAAGACTATCAGCGTATCGTATCGATGCGATTGACGAATGCGAAGCTCAACGAGAGAGATAGCCGGCCTGAACTTCAAAAAACAAAAAAACACAAAAAGATAGGTAAATGGAACTGTACGAAGTATGTGTTTCGTCAACGAGGTAAAATATCTATCAGGGTAGAGATGTGGATAGGCGAAAATACCGGTATTCGTTTCGATGATTTTATCAAAATCATGGATCAATTGGGCATGCAGAAGATGCTTGGAAGGCTTTCGGATTATGTTTCCGAACTGCCTGGATATCCCGTGGAGTTGACCGCCGAGCAAACCATTGCAGAACAGATGCAAAAGTCTACTATTAAAGTTGTAAGCATTGAAAAGGGTCCGGTTGATCCGGCTTTGTTCAAGGTTCCTGAGGGCTACAAGCGTATTCAAGAGACTGATTTAGGTGTCGACCTGAAACCGCAAGGAGATCATTAAATGGAGCTCGTGAATATTTTGGTGCAAAAGGAAATCCCGATTGCCACTGTCACTGTCAACCGGCCCGAAGTTCTCAATGCGCTCGATCAACAAACATTACAAGAGCTCGAGTGTGTGTTTTATGAAATTAAAGAAGATCCGAATACCAAGGTGATTATTTTGACGGGTGCAGGGGAGAAATCTTTTGTTGCCGGCGCGGATATTACCTATATTACTACGATGGACGCATCTCAGGGAGTTCAATTTGCCCATAAAGGGCAAGCGATATTGGACTTGATTGAGAATTTGGGAAAACCGGTGATTGCCGCGATCAATGGATATGCTTTGGGTGGCGGCTTGGAATTGGCAATGGCTTGTACCTGCCGATTGGCTGCAAAGAAAGCCAAGCTGGGTCAGCCCGAGATCAACCTGGGTGTCATACCCGGATTTGGGGGTACCCAGCGTCTTTCGCGTTTGGTAGGAGAAGGTCGAAGCATGGAGCTGGTTTTGCTGGGAGAACCTTTGGATGCCCAGAGAGCCTATGAGATTGGATTGGTGAATAGGGTTGTAGATTCGGATCAGCTCATGGCAACGGCCAAGAGTTGGGCTGAAAAGCTTTGTGGAAAAAGTGCCGTGATCATGAAATACGCCATGGAGTCGGTGCATCGCGGACTTCAGATAAGTCTTCAAGAGGGGCTCAATCTCGAAGCCAATCTGTTTGGGCTTTGTTGTGCCACCGATGATAAAAAAGAAGGTACGCGGGCTTTTTTGGAAAAACGTAAGCCTCACTTTCAGGATAGATAGACGAAATCAGTTCGTAAACCGGCAGAATTGCATGAGCCGGTTCTAAAAGTTTTCAATTTCCTCTTCGAGCTCGTCGAAAGCTTGCTCAGCGTTGTTTTTGATGTGGTCCACCGTACGAAAAAGATTCTTATATTGATACGGCCTCGACTTGATCTGAACAATTTTTTCTTGTGTCAAGGGAGGTCTTTTGGGTATCGATTTCGCCGTACTGGTCTGCAACGAATAGGAGTTGGGAGACGGGCGTGTAGTGGTTTTGTGGTGCTTGGTTGTCTTGCCTGGTTTTTTTGCATTTTGGGTATTCAGGGTCGACGCGTTTTGGGTGGTCCAATTGATGACTACCTCGGATTTGATCGAGAAGTTCACTCCGGTTATGACTACACCTCCCTTACCCTTACGCGCTATGGATGTATTGACGCCCACCTGAAAACCATTGGTATCGAAAAGCGGTCCACCTGAATTGCCACGATTGAGATCCGTATCGATCTGAAATACGTGTTTTCCCGGTATTCCTCTGAAATTGGTGAATTGGGCTCCGATGATTCCTGTGGTGATGGTCCAAAGACCGCCTTGTTCGGGATGACCGATTGCCAGGGTTTCATCTCCCGGGCCCAGATCGTCAGAGTTTCCCAATGTGATTACCGTCAAACCGGATGGAGGGTTATGTATTTTCAATAAAGCCAGATCCAACGCATGGTCGTACACCAAGACCTTGGCCCTATGATGGTGTTGCAGATCTTGAATCGGATCACCGGTTACTTTTTTGGGTTTCAAGAAAACGGATATTTGCTCGAACGGCTGGTTGGTTTTTGGGTTGAATATCACGTGTGCGTTGGTGATCACAATTCCGTCTTTCTTTATGATGGAGCCGCTGCCGGCTGATGCCGATGCGGCGTCTTTTGGAGAAGAGACAATGAGCACGACGGCTTTGGCATAGTTTTGGTAAATCTCCCGGGGGCTCATTTTCGCTTCAGTTGGGTTGTCGAAATAGGCGATGACCACAATTACAATACACGCAATACGAAAACCTGGTTTCATGGTTGGCTCCCAGCACCAAACTTGGCTGTTTTTTTTACCCCGAAGCGATCATACCAGGTTTCCCTGTGTGATTGAAGTATCAATGTAAAGAAAACCCACGTACATTGTCCTTGGCATGCAGGTACTTTTTTCCTACACTCATGGGCGTCCGTTGCAAAACAGTCGTTTGATTGAGGACAACGGGATACAGTTTCCGAGGTTTCACAAAATGGAGTTTTGAGTTAATATTTGAAAATGTATGTAGAGTATGATTGCAGGAGGCAGCGATGAAAACTGCTTGTGTCATATTGGCAGCGGGTAAAGGCACCCGTATGCGGACCAGTCATCCAAAAGTTTTGCATCCGGTGTGTGGAGAGCCGATGATCAGCTTCGTGGTTCAGTTGGCGCTGAGGAGTAAATTCGATCCTATCGTCGTGGTTGTGTCGAAACAGGCAGATGAGATACGCGCATTTCTGTCTGCGCGTTTTCATGACCGCGTCCGATTTGCCGTTCAAGATCCTCCCATGGGAACAGGACATGCGGTTTTATCTTCGCAAGATGCCTTGGTACATCACACCGGCAAGCTCATTATCATGTATGGGGATGTTCCCTTGGTAGAGCCGGCGGATTTGACGGCTTTGAAAAAAGCTTCCAACGGTGTGGCGGCTGCTTTCATTTCGGTACGTCTCGATGACCCCGGTGGATACGGGCGGGTGGTGCGGGATGAACTGGGTTGTGTGGTGCGAATTGTAGAACATTCGGATGCAACCAAACAACAGCGCATGCTCACTGAAGTCAACGCCGGGCTGTATTGTGTGGATGCCGGTTTTACTTTCCAAACGCTTCGAAAAACCAAACATAACAACGCCCAAGGGGAAGTGTATCTGACTGATTTGATAGAACAAGCAAATGCTTCAGGTTTTTCGGTGCGGGGGGTCGAGCGCAGCAATGCGATGAATTTCCGGGGAGTGAATTCTCGTGTGGAATTGGCGCAGGCCGAGAAAATCATGAACCGTAGGTTGCTCGAGCAGATGATGAAATCGGGTGTTACGGTTGTCGATCCGGATAGCACGTGGATCGGACCCAACGTGCGTATCGGTCGAGACAGCGTTGTATTGCCCAACTGCTGGTTTCGAGGGGAGGTGAAAATCGGCTCCGAGTGTATTTTGGGACCCGGATTGGTGGTTCAAAATAGCCGGGTTGGCTCAAAGACCCATGTGCGTGCTCATTCGGTATTGGAGGATTGTCGCATTGGTGATGGTGCCCGGATTGGTCCCTTTGCCCGGATACGACCCGGTACGAATGTGCATTCAAAAGCTCAAGTAGGTAATTTTGTTGAGATTAAAAAAAGTGTTCTTGGGCCGGGCTCCAAAGCAAACCATCTGAGTTATTTGGGTGATGCCACCATAGGTGCCGATGTCAACATTGGTGCGGGTACCATTACCTGCAACTATGACGGAGTCAACAAACATCCGACCATTATAGAGGACGGAGCATTCATTGGATCGGATACCCAATTGGTTGCTCCCGTAAACGTGGGAAAAAACGCAACGATCGGAGCCGGGACCACGGTAACATCGGATGTCCCTAAGGACGCATTGGCGGTCTCGAGAGTTGCGCAGAAAAACATTGAGGGATACGCCGGATTGAAGCGAAAGAGAAAGATCAAAAAAAATAACCCGCCAAAATAAAACTTGCGGCACGGCTCGGCCGGTAGTATTGCAAAATATTGGATTCGTTTAGATTTCGGATTGATCCAGTGCTTGTTTCAACATACGACAGCGCTCTTCCATCAACGAGATCATACGCGCCCAAATAGCTGGTGGGGGCGGGTGGTTTCGTTTGTCTAAAAATGATTCTAAAAACGACAGCATTTCTTTGGTTTCTTGTTGGAGCAGGTCGCTTCCTGCCTCCGACTCGAGGGGTGCGCGGGGTGGATTGCATCCCAGAGAGATGTGATCCAGACGATTGCGAAGTTGGGTAGTCTCGACTCTAAGGCTGTTGATCTCGAGCGCCGCGCGAATGCGATCGATGACAACGTCCATATTGGTAAAGGGTTTGGTGAGGTAGGAGAAAGCGCCCACTTCCATAGCTTTGACCGCCGAATCCAAAGAAGCGTATCCCGTAATCATGATGAATTCGGTGTATGGATGTTTTTTCTTCTGGGTTGCAATGAAATCCAAACCGGAAATATCGGGTAGGTTTTTATCCACCAAGGCGACGGCCGGACGATGTTCATCGAGCATGCGGGCGCCTTCATCGCCGTCTTCAGCCACTTCTGGTTGAAATCCCTCTTCGGCCAGCAGGCTGAGGAATAAAATACGCACGACTTCTTCATCATCGATGATCAAAATTCGTTGTTTTGAATCAAGCATGTTTTTGGTCATGAAACCATCCACGCACCGATTGGTTGTAATTGTATAGTTAATATAATACACGAGCTGTGAATTGGATCAAGTTTGCACCGATATGATCCGATTTTCTCGTCTTGGACGGGAGTGGGATCCGGTATCCGGCACAACTGGCGATGTTATGGGCCTACAATCCGAAAAGCTTCTTTCAGTACGACCTCCTGACCAGATGGCAAAGAGAGCTTGGTGTCATACAATCCGGATGGCAGAAGTGCCGGCAACCGGCCGGTGAGAGTATGCTGACTTTGAGTATGCATGGGTTCTTGGCTCAAGTTCAATATCGGTTGGGTGCCCAACCAGGCTTTAAACTCTCCGATCGGGGATGGAACGTCACGATCGTCCAGGCTGAGTTCATACGGGATGAAGAAATTTTTTCCTCTCAATTCGATTTTGATTTCTGCGTCGTTTTTTGCATGTTTGATGCAGTTGGTTTTGTCATCGGAAAGGCAGGTTTCTTCTAGAACCGGTTCAGGTATTTCTTCCAATCCGCAAGCGACGAGTACCCCGAGACAGGCTGGTATGATGATGGGCAAGACGAGCGTGCGGGTAGTTAGAGTTATAAATGCATTCGATAACCACATAAAATCTCCATTCCTCCGAGATTTCCTTTCAATCTCGAGCCTTGTAACGTGGCCTCAGAATCGGATGTGG
>JBFFBT010000067.1:0-21798 GCA_041560255.1 Myxococcota bacterium
ATTTGATCAACCTTGCCAGCCAAGAAGGAATTGAAATACTCAAAAGCGACACCCAAACGATTCTCGACAACATCCGATCCGTTGCGGAACAAGCCCAGAAAAGATTGTCACAGATGTTATCCGACGATAACCGGCAATCCAACCTCCAACCGGAGCGCCGCGTTTGAATAGAAACCACACCCACAACGTACAGCTCCTCATGTCTTTGGCCACCGAGATACATCAAGCCGACAATTGGCTTTCGGCCCATCATGCGTCCCCCCCAACCCAAACCGAATGGTCGGCCCGCATCAGCACCCTCAAAGAAGCGGCCGAAGCCGCCGGCATGCTATCCATACGTAAGGCGTTGGATTCATTACACCAAGCAGACCCAAAAAACCATCCAGACAAATCCGCTTCTATCCACCCGCGCGCGCGTAATCTCTTGCGCCGACTTGCCGACACGCTCAACGCCTTGGCCCTCACCCCAAAGAACGCTACTCTACTTGCACGCGACAGGTTGGATCAGATAAGCGCCGGGTTGAATCAATACGATAAACTCATTCGACAAAACACGACTTTGCTTTCACAGAGTTATCAGATGGTACAAAAGGCCATGGTGTGTAAGTCGCATCAAGAGCAACAAACCCACCTCGGCAACTTGGGAAATCTCATTCAAAATGCACTCGACCAACAGGACTACCTCGCGGATGCCCTGCAAGAAACCAAAAGACACCTGAATATGATTTTCAACAACATGTCGAACGAGATTTTCTCGGCGACCACGACTGCACTGAGACCACATTTGGATCAATGCAATCGACTCTCCCCACCTGGACATGAGCGCCCTCACACCAGCGTAGAAACCGAACCGGACGCATCAGACATCTTTGTCCCTAAATCTCAAATCAAACCCATCGTTCGGATATGCAACCAAATCTTTATCTGGATATCAAAATCGAGTGCTTATCAACCCGCGTCCATCCGGCTGGCGCCCCGGTCAGTCGACTCGATATTCGAGCTGCGCTTCCAATGCGGTCCAAAGCGCACAAACAGTGTGTTCCACCCACCACATGCCGTGCAGCAAGATCTCCGCGCCTTGCGTGCCAGATTACTTTTTCAGGCACATATTTCCAAGGGGTTCGAGTTGACACTCCAATGGCCCAACCAATGTGAACCCCTAGAGGCGATTCCAGTCGAGTGCCCGGCCGGTCCGATTCTCGTACCCAAATCAATCCTCAAAGAAGCTTATGCGCTGCATGCCGCCCCTGCCAAAGACATACAGATCATCGATATCGAACCCGCCGACCCTCCTACCCGGCATACCGAATCCACACAACAACCCAAATACGGTCTCATTATCTACGTGGGTGACTGGAAAGCCTGCCTGGCAGTTTATAGCCTACAATATCCACGCATCATCACTCTTGTGAACCCAAACCCACACGATCCGGATTGGGTCATGGCGCGATCGATCGAGAAACCAGACCAGCGACCCATCTTCCACCCTCTTGGTTACCTGCCCCTGAGAGCGAATCAAAGCTCTCTGTACCCATGAGAGATACTATTCGGGAATCCCATAGAAGAAATCGAACTTAAGCAGACAACCGGCGGTTACTCGATAGGCTTGGGATCGTCTTCTTTCAATACCTGCAGCGAAGTTTCATTCTTGACGGTCTCAAATACGATCAAGCTTTTGATCTTACGAATGCCCACAGTGTTGCTTAATTTGTACGTCAAGAAATCGCGATATGCCTGAATATCGTGTACGACAACCTTCATGAGAAAATCTGATTCACCGGAGACGAAATATCCCTCCAGGACTTCATGAAACCTTTCGATTTCACTCCTGAACCTTTCAATCTCCTTGGTTTTGTGCAACTCCAACGAACAGAGAATGAATGAAGTCAGGTTGTATCCGACCTTGGCTGGTTCCACCAAAGCGACGTATTTCTGGATAATTCCTTTTTCTTCCA
This sequence comes from Myxococcota bacterium, assembly GCA_041560255.1. Classification (GTDB taxonomy): domain Bacteria; phylum Myxococcota; class B64-G9; order B64-G9; family B64-G9; genus JBFFBT01. The sequence goes on from JBFFBT010000067.1 coordinate 1,956, forward strand.
GTTTACGCACTCTTTCCAGCACAGAAGGAGGAGACAGTTGGACCCGCTTGGCAAGCTTCACGTTGGTAATTCGGCCTTCTTTTTGAAGGATGCTTATGATCTTCTTATCCGTGTTATCAATTCCTGTAGGCGACATAGCGAGCTCTTTATAAGTTCATGTCAATAACGAAAAATGAGTTTATAACCTATCGTCAAACAAATCAAATTAAAAAAGTTAAATATTTATATTCGTCACACAATTCGATCTAATCCAGCAAAAAAATTGTCGATTTTTATACTTATCTTTTTACTTATTTCAATAAAATAAACTCATTTAATTTAATATTAAACATTTTTTTCAAATTTATTTTAATAAAACATCTATGATATCTGCCTTTTAATCACAGCAACCTGGATATTTTCGGTTTTTAATTTCTTTGGTTCGACCCGTGAATCGATCCTATTCCATGTCATCCAATTTTTTACCTTGACATAAGTACATTGTTCGGTTTTAATAAGCTCGAATAGAATATCGTTCGAAAAGGAGCTATCATGTCCGCAACAAAGAAGAAAATGACCCATGAATTTTATACTATGAAACAGAAGAGCGAAAAAGTTGTTTGGATTACCAGTTATGATTATCCAACCGCATTATTTGCCGAGCATGCCGGAGTCGATATGATTTTGGTGGGTGATTCGTTGGGCATGTGCGTATATGGGTACTCAGGGACCATTCCGGTCACTATGGACCAGTGCATATACCATTGTGAAGCCGTGCGCCGGGCGGCACCCAATACGTTCGTGATTGGTGATATGCCGTTTGGCAGCTATCAGATCTCAATCGAAGAATCGGTGAGAAACGCCAGCCGATTTTTGAAAGAAGCCGGATGTGATGCGATCAAGCTCGAGGGCGGGAAACGCGTTATCCCACAGATTCGCGCCATTCTGGATGCAGGCATCGTCGTGTGCGGTCATATCGGTTTGACTCCACAAAGCTCGGGCCAACTTGGTGGGCATAAGGCTCAGGGTCGCACCCTGGAGTCGGCCAAAATTCTGGTTGAAGATGCACTGGCGCTTACCGAAGCGGGCATTCACATGCTTTTGCTCGAAGCCATACCGCCCGAAGTCGGCAAGTTCATTACGGAGCTTCTGCCCATCCCGGTATTCGGAATCGGCGCGGGCATGCATACCGATGGTCAACTCCTCATTGTCAGCGACCTCATCGGCCAATTTCAGGCGTTTACGCCCAAGTTTGTAAAAAAATACGCCGACGTAGCTTCGGTGGTTACAGATGCCATCCGATCCTACGGCGAAGAGGTTCGCTCGGGAGCTTTTCCGGCCGAAAAGCATTGTTATCGGATGGTCGAAGGAGAGTATCCTAAATTTCAAGAGTACATGAGACAATATGAAAAACCAGACAAGGCGTAAGATCATCTACTAGGGCTCCCATCCAAAACGATTGAAAGAAAGGGGCGAAACCATGGACGATATCAGACACAAGTTAACTATATCCTCTTCCCATCTCGATGAAATCAATGATTTTCTCACTGATCCAAACAATCCGCTGATCAACGAGTTGCTCGAGCTCATAGATAAATATGGCGGCATCGATAAGATCAATCAAAAAGCCGGCCAAGCGAGATCTTTCGACAACCTGCTTTCAAGATTGAAAAAAAGCGGCTCACCATATTTGGATGACATCCAGTGGCTCATGGAGCAAAAAAACCAAGCCGCCTTTGTAGGCGTCCAAGAGTATCGAGACCATGTACTCGGCAGCCGGGCCGAATCAATGCAATTCAACCGGGACAACGCCGTTACCCTCGAGATAAGCGCCCTGCAATACTTCCCATTTCTCATTGCCGAGGCCAAACAATCCATCCGCGAAAAGCAACTCATGCCGGGACGCTACATCCGGGTACGTAACATGAAAGAACAAGTTGAAGACCATGCAGACATCCTTGCCGTGGCAGCCGCCATGCAATTGCTCGAAGCCACCTACGTCGAGACCCTCGATACCCGAGGAACGGACGGATCAAACGTCCACCTGGGTGGACCCGAAACCATCACGGGTTATTTCGGGGGCGTGGGTCAGCCCAATCGGCACGCATTGCAATGGGCGGAAGAGTTTCTCCACTACTACACCGAGTATGGCATCCGTCAGGTGCTCAATGTCAATCCAGGCACGGTTTTGGTCGCATACCTCCTGCACAAGTTGGGTATCGATGTAGAATTTAAAATATCGGTGTATATGGGCAACGACAATCCCTTCTCGGTTCTATGGACTCTCATCGGCGCCAAGCTTTTTTCCCGGCCGGACGGAACGACCTCTTTGATAGGTTTCAATCTGGCCAACTCGGCAAACAATGAAACCATTCGGGCTTCCTCCAAGATCCGTAAAGCTTTGGGCTTTGAGAAGATGGTTCGCTTCGAACACCATATCGTAGAGACCTGGAAATCCATCGTAGTGCAACCCTATGACCGACTCGATGAGCTTTTGGAGATTGCCGAAGAGGTGCCCAACATATCCGCCAAGCACGAAGGCGGGATACCGGATGTGGAGAAAAAATTGGAGCATCCTTCCGACATCCTGGACTACTTCATGCCCAAAAAAGATATCCTGTCCCAAGGATTGATGCCGGCGCTCGAACGTAATTATCTGGAAAAACACAATGCAGTAAACCGGACGGCCGACGCCTTGACAAAAGCCGGCATCGACGTCATTTGTGCTCCCGGTCTACACAAACGCTAAACCTAAGCTTTCAAAACTACCGATACAGCATCCAATCAAAAACGACGGGTTTGAGGGCAGGATGTTCTCACCCAAAGCGTCAAGCTCTCAGTAGATGGGCGTCCTTCTCTAGATAGGCGCTATCCGGATCGATCTTGAAAGACTCCGTACGGCTGGCCATAATCTGTCTGCTGACGATCCACTGCGCCAGGCCGGCCGAGACCCCAAACATACACGCCAGCACGCGAAAGAACTCAAATGCGCAACGCAGGCTCAACCCAGATAGACCAAAAGACTGCCCCCACGAAAACATGGCATCGAATCCCAACCAAGAAAGCAGCACCAGAGTCATAAATATCCAGGGCCAACGCAAAAGACCGCCCCGTAGCGAGTGGGCCGTGAACAAGATAGGCGCCACCATACTCAAGGCAACCGTATCCCCGGCCCCGGATACGATATTGAGCACGGTTGCCGAACCGATATCACCTCGAATCAAAGCCATGAAGCTTTCCATGACTGCGGGAGCGACCAAAAAAACCACCAACGCCACGACCCCAACAAGAATCAGGCCCAATTTAAACTTCGAACCAGAATACTCCATGCCGGCAGAATGCCATGTTTTTGCCAACGTCCACATACCAAATATAAACGCCAGGTTGCCGACCACCAGAAAGATCGCCTGAAATATTGTAGGTACAAGCTCGGCGCTGATACTCGGCATCAGCAAGCGGAACAATATATCATTGATATCATACAAAAACATGCTACCAGCCAAAAGCATCCAGCCGCGCCGAAGATGTTCTCCCTTCTTGAAAGCAGCCGCCGCCAATACAAAACCCAAGACCGACAATGTTTTGAAAACTACTATCTCAAAATCCACAAAATACGGATACCAGGCAAGCCCTGCCAAGAGTCCATAACAAGCCACATGAATACCGCCGACTATCAGCGGAACGAATAACAATGTCTTGAAATTCATCTGCACTCCATCATTCCAAAGAGTTCGTGATTCAAAATCCCGTCCTGTCTCGTTACGCCGACCATAACCATCTGGATTTCGGCCGATTGATTGCCGGTCGCCATATCAAGACAAAAGTATCGGGATCACCGCCAACAAGCTTGATGCAGTATGGGCCCCATCATCGTCCGAATCAGATTTTTGTTCTATACTGTTGATAATAAGTACAAATATGATCCGTCGAAATTCTATGGTCCTCACCTGCAGCCTTCTCCCCTCAATGTTCCCCGTTTTTGTATTCGGCTGTTAATATAATCAAAAGGTGATCATTACAGCGTATCGATACAACCAATTTTAGCATAGCACATTAGGTGATAAAATGCTACTGTAAAAATTTGGTTTACAATATATCTGATGCATTGATCAGATCCCGGTGAACATGGGATTGATACGATCGAATCTCGATGTTGTTATGCCATGATGGACTTTAACGCTTGAGCCATTTCTTGAAGATGTTTCTTGATACATAATCGAATGAAACCGATTTTCACATCCGCAGGCGCCCCGATCACAACCGCCATCTTGATATGCCTATCCGGCACCAAGACAAAAAACGATGACAACGATGTCTCCAGGATCAACTCGGTAAAACCTTTCAGGATGGTTCTGACCGTCTGGTTGCGAGCTTTTTGTTGAGAGACGATAATCAAGTCCAAGATGCTTCCAAAGGCCGCGCTAATGGTCTCACTGTCGTAACGATCCTGGTCGCTGGCGCTGTCAAGCGGCAAACCGGACTGCAAATCGAAACAGGAGACAAAATGACAACGTCCAATTTCTCTGTGTATGGTCTGCAATACATTTCGAATCTGCATGAAAAACCTCCCGGTCCGGTCGTTACCGGTAGATCAACTCCAACACTTTTTCCAAATACTTTTGAGACATGAGGCGTAACATCCCAAGATTTCCTTTGCTGGATACCGCCGCCATTAACGCAATCCGCATGCCTTTATCGACCACGATATAGAATGAAGCATCGTCTGTCTCCAGGATCATCGATTGCATGTTGCCTACAATTTCGGACGGCAAAACATCCAAAAAGTTTCGTATTTTTTCCCAAATGGAAGAATGGATGGCCGACATCGCGTCCATGTCCGTTTCCGGAACGTCCGATGCTACGGCCAACATCAATCCATCGGTTACGCTGAAAATACCCGTGGCAACCGCACCAGGAAGGCGTTCCTTCAACTCCTTGACGATTTGTTGCAGCATATCAGACATGTGAGCGACTCCTTCTGCCACCGGGGCCGGCAAAGACCTCCCCGTCAAAACCGCTTTGGAAAAATCCTTGTTTACATGAACAAAGGCTTCTCGTGTGATCGTTTCAGCTATCGATTATAGCACAACAGCATTTCGTAAATCGATTTTTTATCTGCTTTTTTTGACATCGCTTCCAATCCAAACTCATCCATGAGATCGACACCCACGTTGACAGAGTTGCTGGTTCTTTTTATACTTGTCCTTATAAGAGCCAAGCGAAGCATTAGATGGAATAACAGATTATAAGTTTCCGAAGTCTCTTGAGGTGAGGGCCTTCAGGATAAGTCCCTTGCATCAACCGGCACAATCCGTGCCGGTCACCCAGTAGGAATGTCATGACGAGACAGGATTACAATTCAATGGTTTTTCGAGACATGGAAATCCCGTTAACCCCGGAGAAATTTCATCGAGATATTTTAGAAACCATGACGAGCGGAGTCTTGGTAACCGATCCAAGTGGTGCGATATTGCTGGCCAATACCCAGGCATTGAAATTTCTCCGCCTTGATCAAGATCCCCTCGGCAAACGTTTGGTCGATCTCCTCCCCGACGCCGAAGCTTTGCTCGAAAGCACCGGTTCGGGAGAGCAAAAAAGGATCAACATTCAAGATAAAAACGGCCACCTTATGATGCTCGGTTTTACTTCTACGATGACCCCCGACGCGAGACTGCGCATTACGCTTTTTCGTGATCTGGGGGCGGTCACCGAGCTGATGAAAATGCAGATGCAGATTGCCCAATCAGAGGAGAGATTTCGTACTATTTTCAACAACATGAGAAGCGGAGTCGTGCTGACCGATCAGAAAGGCAGCGTCAAGCTCATCAACAAAGCCGCCTGCAGACAACTACGCATTGCATCCGAACAAACCATCATCGGAAAAAGGTTGGTGGATGTAGTGCCTGGAAGCGCACCTCTTTTGGACGACGCCAGTCGAGAACAAAATCAACACCTCGTCATTACATTCGAGGACGGCACGCGCCGCATCATCGGATACACATCCCTGGCTCTCGAGATCGAAGGGCAACGCATTACCATGTTGAGAGATCTTACCCCTATCATGGAGGCCGAAAAGAAAAACCGCCGGGCAGAACAACTGGCTCAGGTCGGTTTGTTCACCGCCAAGCTGAGCCATGAGTTAAAAAACCCTATTGCAAGTATTTTGGCTGGCCTACAAAGCATTGAGTGGACCGCAGATTTGTCCCCGGATGATCGAATGGTTCTGGAGACGGTGATCGGAGAGGCCCGGTCTCTTTCCAACATCGTCGACCGTATGCTTTGCTCGGCCCGCCCCCAGGAAATCATCAATCCAACTTCCCTGAAAGTTTCTATCATCCTTAAACAATGCCTTCAAACCCACAAAGCCCTGGGTGAAAAATATGGCATCACACTACACTTGGTTCCTGGGCCTCCCTTCGCGACAATTAAGGCAGACGCCCAGGCCATGCGTCGTATCATGACCAATTTGGTTCAAAACGCATTCGAGGCCAGTCCCACGGGAAGTCAGGTCATTGTCGGCTGGAAAATGTTGGATGCCGCCGAGAAGGACAAGCGTTGGCCCAATCCAAATGAAAACCCGGTATGCATCTGGGTAGAAGATCAAGGCACCGGGATCCCAGATGAGTTGCTCGAACGAGTATTTGATCCGTTTGTAACGACCAAATCGTCGGGAACCGGTCTGGGTCTCAGCGTTGTGCATGATCTGGTTACCAGCCAAGGAGGAATCATCGACATTCTCAAACCCGACAATCCAAACCTACCCGGAACCCGATTCGAGTTGCTCATGGAGTCGGAATCAAATATCGAGGCCATGCGCCCGGAATGATGATGCAAATGAGACAACCATGAAACCAATTCAAAAACCTAATCTCCTTCGCACACGAACATTTTGCCATGGAGACCGGTAATAATGTATGAGCAGTGCAACCGATTACAGTTTTTTAGGTTTCAAAAAACAGTTTTTTCTGACTGTGACAAGCGAGAAACCCATGTCGATCTTGCTGCTGGCAGACGATAACCAAGTTCTGGTGCGCTTTACGACTCGAATACTCGAGTCGAGCATACCACATATCAATGTGTACAGCTGCTATACGTATGCAGATGCCCGCAAGCTCGCCAAGCTGCATCGACCGGATTTGCTCATCCTGGATCGCAATCTTCCCGATGGAGATGGTTATGAGCTCATCAAAGAACTCACCGACGTTTTAAACAAACCCAAAGCCATTATGTTGACAGCAGGCTCCCTGGCCGACACCCAAGCTGCCAGACAGCCCGGTAGAGCCTATGCTGTATTAAAAAAACCATTTGAGGCCAGCGAGCTGATCTCGACCGTAAAGCGGGCGCTCGGAGCCAACTACGAAAACGATTCCTTCGATCCCCAGACCGATCCCGATATCCAAGGATTGACCAATCCACGGGCTTTTGTCCTCGATCGACATCTGGTTGTAAACCGCCTTTCAGGCTTGATGGCGGGTTTGCGGGCTTTTGGAGCGGATTTGCGCGCAAAAGCCCACCAACCAAACGCGGTGCTTCGTTTGGTGGATGAACACGAAGACCGCCTGGTGCGAATCGTGCAGGAGCTTTCCGAGTTGCTCACCAAACACTCGAGTTAGGAAGAGGATGAAACCGACCAAAAAAAGAGTCCTATTGGTAGATGATGATCCGGATTTGGTATGGGGAATCGGTCGTTGCCTGACACGCGCGGATTACTCCGTCGCCACGTGTGGTGATGGCAAAGAAGCCATCGATCTCATGCAAACCACTGATTTCGACGTATTGATTACAGACATTCAAATGCCGAAAATCAATGGACTGGCTCTGATCGATTGGATCCATCAACACCAACCCAGCTTGCGCATCGTAGTCATGACGGCTTTCGGCTCTCCGCAACTACGCAACCTGACGCTGCGCAAAGGCGCCATACTTTATCTCGAAAAACCAGTGGATCCTGCGTTGCTCATCGAAGTGCTCAACTCCCCAACGTCGGATTCGACCTTTGCCGGAAGTATCGATTCAATCGATCTATTCGACTACATTCAACTCATGCTCATGACCCGCCGGCAAGCTGTTGTTGAAGTGTCGAACCAATGCGGCGAAAAAGGTTGGCTGTACATCGATCGGGGAGATATCCGCCACGCCCAATGTAACGATCTACAAGGAGAAGAAGCCCTGTTCCATTGTCTGGCGTTCGAAAGTGGAAATTTCTCCACCCTACCCTGGCACGAACCCGATTCATTTTCCATCAACCAACGCGGCGAATATCTTCTCATGGAAGCCGCCAAACGAAAAGACGAAGCTGAAAGAGACAATCCGAAGCCGACCCAACCCTTCCTGGAAATAGATATGCAACCCGACGCGGATCCGCACGCAATCCACCCCCTGGAATTGGATCAGAATTCCAAGCAAGAGGAGAAATAGCCATGGAAACCACCGAGCTTTCCGAGATTTCCGAGATTGGCAATCCCAGAGATGCTCTTGCGACTCTGGTGACCTCATCGGGAGCCAAGACCGCCCTGTTGATTACCAAAGAGGGCATACACCTGGAAGAAGCGGGCGACACTTCCTATCTCAACACCACCGCCTTGGCGGCTTTGATAGCAGGCATGTTCTCGGCTACTCGCGAGGTGGCCCGTATTGTCGGCGAGCAACAGTTTTCCATCCTGCTTCAACAAGGAGAAAGTCGCCATATTCACATCTCGTTGGTGACCGATGCAACCATGATGGTGGTGGTATTCGAGGACTATCAACGCATCGGCCGGGTACGGCACGAAGCCCGTAAAGTCGGGTCGAGGTTGGCAGAAATCCTGCATCACCGCAATGATCGGGATCAAGCCCGGAAGGAAATATCCGTACCACAATTCAAAGAATATGCATTAAATCTCATTGATCAGATATTTACCAAACGCTAATATAAAGGATTTCGGCGTGCCGCACATCAACTATGACAACAAAGAGATCAATTTCAAGATCGTCTACTACGGACCCGGTATGAGCGGGAAAACCACCAACTTGGTCCACATTCACAAAATGCTTCAACCCGATCACCGGGGAGAAATGGTCGTATTGGACACAGACGAAGAGCGTACGCTGTTTTTTGATTTTTTCCCTCTATCACTGGGGAGAATCGAAGGGTTTTTTGTGCGTTTCAATATGTATACGGTTCCGGGTCAAATCTACTACGAAGCCAGCCGGCGTCTGATTCTGGAAGGAGCGGACGGAGTGGTTTTTGTAGTGGACTCCAACCCCCATCGCTTGCCGGACAATATCATGAGCTACGGCATGATGCAAGACAGCTTGGGCACATACGACATCGACATGCAACAGTTTCCCTTGGTGTTGCAATACAACAAACGTGACTGCCAAAATCCCATCCCGATAGGCACCATCGAAAAAGAATTCAAACTGGATGGAATACCGGTGACCGAATCCATCGCCACCCAGGGAGCCGGCGTGATGGAAACCATACGGCTTGCAACTTCCGGAATTATAAACCAATTTAAAATATGACTGCGCTCGAAAAAAACCCTGCCGTGCTCGAACCAGATTTTTTGTTTGGGACAAGCACATGATTACATTACAATGGCATCAAAACAAAATGACACCCAACCCGGACAAAGCATTCAATGCGAGGCGAAAACCATGGCACTGAGGGGATCTCTATTGGATTTGGGCATTATCGATTTGCTGCAGTTTCCCAACTCGGGCCGAAAAACCGGCCTGCTTTCAATCCGGGGAGTCAATGGCGAAGCCAAGTTGTACTATGTCAAGGGGAAGCTTGTTCACGCAGAGCTCGGCAACCTGAGCAGCATGGACGCCTTGGTCGAGCTGTCTGACTGGAGTGAAGGCGAATTCGAATTTCATATCGGCATGGAACCCAACCAAACCAGCATCGAAATGGACCTGCATCGATTGGTCATGATGGTTCTCAAAATTCGGGACGAACGCGCTCAGTCTCGAAAATCCACCCAAGCTCCCGGCCCATCCGGGCAGGATTCCGATGCTGCGTTGATACACAGACAACTAGAGAAATTTCGTCAGAACCAATCCCACATCCTGTACGCCGGCATGCTGGATCCAGATGGAAATCTCATCGCCGAAGCAAACGGCGCAAACAAGACCACCGATGAGATCAGACGTTTGCAAACCATGTTACAGGCTTTCATGGGTGATTACCCGAGATCGGGTATCAAGCGGATCTTTATCGATGATGACACCGGCTTTGTGGTTGGAGCACGGTTGGCAGGCGAGAAAACCCTCTTGTTGGTAGTAGATCATAACCCTACACTCGGCACCGTAGCATTGAGTCTGTCGAGGCTTACCGATATACTTGAAAAAGGCAATCCCATATGAGCGATCCCAAGACGAAGCCAATTGAGCCCACAGACTCTCCAACCACACCCACTCCAAGCGTGTCAATCCAAGACCCCGGGAACACATCGGCGTTGCAAACCAACCCACTCTCGGAAGATATGACTTTTTTTCGCTTTATGTTCTGTGAAAACGACCCTTTCCCGGTCGAAGCCGCCAAAGCCATCGCCCACAGAAACACCGACGTTACCGATATGAATCCGTTTTTCATACAAGCTGGAACCGGAATGGGAAAAACACATCTGTTGCAAGCCATGGCGAACGCCACCGATCGACAAAATCCGATCTACCTCCATATGACGAATCTCGATTTGGCCATTAATCAAAACCAGATGACCTGCAATCAGCGCATCAACATCCGCAAAGAGTTGACTTCGGCCGGAATCCTTCTGATCGACGATATACATACCTGCCGGGACAAACCTCTACTCCAAGAAGAGATCATGATGACTATGGATTCCTTGATATCCAAAAAAATACCATTCGTGGCAAGCTCAAGCTCAGGACTTGATGACATGTGTGGATTGAACCCACAACTGATATCGCACTTATCCGCCGGAATCACCGTAAAACTTGGAGAAAGCCATGCGGTGGATCGCCTGAGGATATTACACATGCAGCCATTTTGCTCGACTTTACCGGCCGAGATCTTAGAATTTTTGGCCGAGCAAATCAAATGTGACGTTCGGCGGCTCATAGCAACAGGCAGGCAGCTTGCCGCTCTTGACCGATTCGGTCGACGCCGCATCGATCTCGGAACAGCCATCGAGGTCATGCAAGCAAATGATGCGTGCGACCCCGACAAACCAAATCACCCGGACAACAAGAATGAAATACCCAAAACTCTTTCAACCCTGGACCTGACCCACGCCTTTGAAAAGGCCGACCGGTTCAAAAAAATGTTTGCAGGTGCGGAAACCGAAGAAGAGCAAGCCTTGGCATTGCAGATCGCACTCAGTGAACGTTTGAGGCAACTCCAAGAAGGACAAGCCAATCCACAAACCATTGAACGCCTCGAACACGCCTTGAGCCTGCTTAGGGACGGAGACATACAACAGGCGCTCAAGTGCATGGGGCAATGTTTCTAACTTACTTTAGACATTTGCTTCAGCCTGACAACATCTCATGGCAAAGGAGGGACCTACCCATGAATACCGAAAAACTTCTCCAGGTTTTGTTGCAGATTGAAGGAGTGCATACCGTGGTGATCGTGGGAAGAGACGGATTTGTCATCGACGCCGCCTGCGAACCAGACAGACCAGAAGCGGATGCGGTGGCTGCGAACATATCTACCGGCTTTCATGCTTTCGAGATCATTGGTCAGGAGTTGCTTCAAGCCGATCTCGATCATGTTACGGTGGAGTATCCAACCGGGTTGATCATCATGAGTCGTATCGACCACAACGCCGTCCTGGCGGTCGTGACAGATCCGGACGCAAATCTTGGATATGTTCGTTTGCAGATCAAGAAAAAAGCCAATGATCTCAAGAAATTTCTGTAAAAATACTCGAGCTTTAAAAGCGCTTCGGCCTGATTTCGAAATCCCGAAGGAGCCAAAACCCTAGTTGTAAAAAATTTTTTCAACTATCAATTGTGCTTGTATTTTACCGATTCTTCAGGTACAATACATCTTGTATGTGGATGTTTTTGATGTCGCTGGGATAAATCCTTAAACCACCGAGCCCCAGAAGCTCCTGTTTGCACCAAGAGAGGAAACATGGAAAACAGTTATGATCTGAAAACTGAAAATCTCGGCCATGACGCGATAGGCCATTGTGTACAACCCGACATGCAAAGATCTCAGCCTGAGAGTTTGCGGGACGTCATTATACGACAACCGGATGTGGAGATCGATTTACCCAGATTGATTAATTTTTTCATCAGTCTGCCTGCAGAGATTCGAAATTACTTGCGTTACAATGTGATCGAGACCAACACGTGCAAACAACGCTTGGAACAAATCGACCAAACATCCCATTGGAGGTTGTTTGCCGAACATCAAGGCAAGATCATCGCCGACGCCACCATGGATAGAGAGCCTTTTTGCTGGAATCGTCATGTGGCTCAAGTGCGCGTGGTACTTGCACCCGAATACATGCATCGAGGTGTAGATCGATTGTTGCTGATGGAATTGGTCGAGATCGGAGCCCAAAGCGAAATCGAGATCCTGTACACCGAAGTCATGGAAGAACAAGCCGATCTGATACGTACATTGATCAACATCGGATTTAAAAAAGAAGCCCGGCGTAAAAACTTCGCCAAAGATCTTTCCGGCCGTCTTCACGATGTCATCATCATGGCAAATGATTTGGAAGATGTTTGGAGAAGACTTGCAGATCTTATGATGGATCTGGACACAAGAGGTAAAAACGGTTTTTAGACCTACAGCCCGCAAATCAAGACTTTTGTTCGCAGCAACCACCCTCATCCAAAATAGACTGCGCAATTTATTGTTTCCTTCTCGTCGACCACCAATTTGACGGAATCGTTGGATGATGCTCTAATGATACTATAATGTTTAGGAAAACCATGCAGAATCGGCCTGTCCGGGAAAGGCGGCACGCCTGAAGCCTGGTTTATCCATACACGGGGGTCAAGAATGAGGGTGAACCGATGAGTGGGTCTATCAGAGAAAAACGCAGACATCCCCGGGTGGATGTCGCCATTTCGTTGCGAACCACCGATCCCATTAAACCTTCCGACAAACAAATGACCAACATCAGTGAATCGGGCATTTTTATCCAAACCTCCAAACCTTATCCAATCGGATCGGTCATCGGGCTCGAATTGGCGGTCGATGGGGTGAAAGAGGAACCGCTTTTTCTCAAAGGCCGGGTGGTACGCATCCAGCCTGCCAATGATGATCAACCGGCCGGAATGGGTGTGGAGTTCATCGCGGTTCCGCCTCGGGAGTTGGCCCGGTTGAGAAGAATCGTCTGGGGAGCATCCGGCGGCTCGGCCAGCATCATTTTACTCACCAGTGACTGGCACCTGGATGAGATGATGTTTGCTTTATTGGTCGAAAAAGGACACCAAGTCATACGAGCACGCGGTTTGAGCGACGTGACCACCGCCGCTCGAGAAAATAAAGTAGATCTGATCGTTTTGGATTTGGCCGATGAGACGTGTGGATTCGACGAGCTGAAATCCAGCGCTTTCGATCTTCCACTCGTAGTCATTTGTGATCAAATCGATCCGGAACTGAGAGCCAAAGCGGCCACCTTCGGGATCTTCGAGTTACTCGAAAAACCAGTAGACGCCGATCAACTCGTCTCGGCCATATCCAGGGAAATTCAATTTGCCAAGTTGCAACGAGCCTCCAAGGCCGAGATCTATTCACCTCTCGCGTCCGGCGTGCCTTTGGTTGCGCGCAGCAAAAGCATGCAGGAAGTCGTACGGCAGATGATGGCGCTCGCCCACTTGCCACAGTCGGTTCTGATAACCGGAGAGACCGGGTCCGGCAAGGAAGTCATCGCGAGAGCTTTGCACGCGGTAAGCAACCGCCGCACGCGCAAGTTCGAGGTAGCCGATTGCACCATGATGGACAAACACTTGATGGTAAGTCAATTATTCGGTCACGAAAAAGGAGCATTTACCGGGGCGGAAAGCTCCCATGACGGGCTCGTCCATCAAGCCGCCGATGGGTTTTTATTTTTGGACGAGATTGGTGAGCTTTCTTTGGACGGTCAAGCCAAGCTCCTGCGACTTTTGGAGAGCGGCACTTATAGGAGATTGGGTGGAAATCAAGATTTGAACTGCAAGGCGAGAATCATTGCAGCCACAAACCGAAACCTACGTGCCATGGTGCAGCAAAAAGAATTTCGACAAGATCTGCTCTACCGGCTGCAGGTGCACACCATTCACCTGCCGCCGCTTCGAGATCGCAAAGAAGATCTCGTACCTCTGGCCCATCAACTGCTCAGCGAGCTCAACGTAGAGTGTAAAACTTCCGTGACATCCTTCAGCTCCAAAGCGTTGCAACAACTCGTGCAAAACCCCTGGACCGGCAACGTGCGCGAGCTGCGCAACGTCATCGCGGCAAGCTTGGTAGGAATAGAAGATTACACGCTGCCACGACTCAAAATCCAATCCGATCACCTGTTGGACACCGCAGGACCCTTCGGCGAAAGTGAGCCTGGGGCTGCAGCCTGCGATCCAGCGGCCAACGGAGACAAGACCTGGAAAGAGTTTCAAGAAATCGTAAGAGAAAAGGAAAGGAAGTACCTCATCAATTTACTCGAAAGCTTCGAAGGCGTCGTTTCCAAGGCAGCCGAGCACGCGGGCATGACCCGCCAAAATTTATCGAAAAAGCTCAAAGAGCATGGGATCTCACCTTCGAACAGAAAAAACAAATGAAGCCAACGAATAAAAACCATCCAAAACAACCCGAGCGCACTGAGATCTGAAACGCACCAACAACCTGTGCGCCCGTAAAATCGGACTCTTTTTGATCGATACCAATCGACCCCAAATCTCGTTCAGTGAAACCGGAGGATCGTTTTGGTTGAAGGCATCACCCCGGGTGATTACCATACCCTTTTGTTTGTCGATATGCACCACCCGATGCAATCGCGGGCGAATAGATTCGACTACAACGATATCTCCCTCATTGACGGTTTTGTCTCCGATGGGCTCTATGATCACGGCCTCGCCGGAAAGAATCGTCGGGGCCATACTGCTTCCGAAAGGACGGATTTTCACCCGTTTGCCCTTGCCTAACACATCGAGCAAAATGTCATGAAAAATTTCAGAGCGCTCATTTTTCATAACAAGCTCCGAACAAAGTCCACGGCCGATACATTCGGAACAAAGCCGAATACCGACATCGGCACATGATGTACGATTCGCTCTATACATGCAAGAGCTCTCTCGGAAGAATCTTGATTCCAATAAGGAAGAAACGACGAGGCCGTCATCTCCAAGGCCGCGTGCAACTCAGTAATGGGTTCGATCTTGTTGTGTCCAGCGTGTCCTAGGAAGAAAACTCTTTCGAGCGGCACCGATATCGGCAAAGCTAATCCTGCGGTGCCCGGCCAAGGCGTTCCATACATTACGAGCCGATCATGTTCCATACAAACAACCGTACGCTCATCACTCAAAATGCGCGCCCCGGGAATTTGTGAAAAGATTCCTGCCAGGGTGCTCTTTCCGGACCCCGATGTTCCGACAAACAGGATACCCCGCCCATCGAGATCCAAGCCACACGCGTGCACGATGATGCCCTGACTGTCCGCAATCAATTTCGAAAACAAGATCCCGCATAAAGGATGCTCGAACGGATCGACCCGCTTGTCGACCACAGTGCTTATGACAATCTCGCCCTGCATCGAGTCGAAATCAATGCGCGCTACTGCGTAAGGATTCGAAAACGCATTGACCTGCATCACAAAAACATGCGAACCTTCATGTTGATGCACCCTCCAAAGACCAAGTGAATCAAAGATCGGTGGATGTCTCGGAAAATCAGATAGTGTACCCCGTCTTATCCGAAGCCAGAGCACAGGCCGTTCTTCGACCAGAAATGCGCCGAGCGGACTTGGTTTTCGTGGAGCTACAGCTTCGTGGTAGCCCTCAAGCCCGATAGTTTGGCTTGCTCCGACTCGGATGACAACTAAGCGGTCCACGGTTTATGAGGCCTGATTCATTATGATCCGACGGTCGGGCACGCACCCGTACAAGATGTCGGCGTACTGCCATCCGACAACTTGCATCCCATGATGATGGTATCTTCTATCCGAATCTCCAATTTACGCAAGACGGGTTTGGAGTACTTTTTGGTTTTCTTCGTTTCGAACTTGTTCATGCAATCCTCTTTCAGGGTTTCAACAAATGCTTCGGGATACAACTCTTGTAAATCCGAAAACACTCTCTTGTTATTTTACACAATCTTTCTGAAAATCCATATTCACTTCCAGTCTCCATCTTGGCCATGGGCGCACAATGCGAGCAAAACATCATTAATCGACATCCCAAACAAGGGTGGTTTTCTGGAAGATCCAAGCTGCCACGCTCCTCGCATACTCCATTCCAGCCATCCTTGAATGTCCCGCAGGTGAGATCATAAAGAGGCTTATCAAGAATGCACAAAGAAAGACGCCCATTTGGAAATACATTGAACGAAGCTTTCCCGGCTCCGCAGGAAAACAACTTCTTTCTCTCGGGTAATTTTTCAATTTTGTGAAATTGGTTCATCCAAATATCGGGCCGTTTGCGCATCCTTTGTAGATAGAAATCCGAAATTGTATCCAGCCTACATTGCGACTCACAAGGTTTCGTGCACCCGTCCTGAGTCGGAGAAACAATCGGATCGGATCGAAAGTGGATCCCCGAATTTTTACAGTATTCCTCGAGCCGCGCAAGCTCCCCGGCGTTTTGTTGAAGAAGCATGGATTTCAGTCGAACCGGCAATCTTTTCCGAATGAGCCGTTCCACGGCTTCAAAACACTTGTGTTTTGCCTGGGAAGAACCGGTAACTCTTCGATAGGTTTCTTCCGTAAATCCGTATAAAGACACCTCTATGGCAAACGGCGGCCACTTGCTCCAAAGATCCACAACGGCATCATCAACCAGCGTCGCGTTGGTAAATACCGTAACCAACATCCCCTTCTGGATGGCATGCATGTATATCTCGGGAAAATCTTTACGCACAAGTGGTTCCCCCCCGGTCAGCAACAACCAGAGGCAACCCGCATGCTCTACTTGATCAATGATGTCCAACCAGGCTTGGGTCGAAATCTCGGCAACATCTCGAGAGTTTTGTAAATAACAATGAACACAGCGAAGATTGCACTTGTTGGTCAGCGACAAGCTACCGGATATCGGCAACCGAGTTTTTACCGCCTGACTGCATACCTTGCGTTCCCAGGCAAGGTAATCGACTTGGACACCTGGGAGTTCCAAGGATAAACTCCTACTTGCATCAAACCTCGACAACACAATTTTCTTCGAGCAAATGAGCAATAAACTGATCGAGATCAGCCGATGCCTGTTTTTCAGGCACTTGGTATTCACGTAATATAGATTCCAACAGCTCATCTCGAGATAGAGGTTTTGTAAGCTGTTGCCATAAAAATGCTCCAACTTCATTCAAATTAAAAAGGCTCTTCAGGTCCACAATGCTTCTGCCGATTGGAACCAAAATTGCTTCCTGCCCCACGAGTCGAAAGATCATATCCGGTGATCTTGCATACTTTTTATTTTCCATAGCTCCTTGCTTTGAAAAGAATAATTTCAAGACCCTACTCATTTAATATCGTCCATTTACTGGGTTTCTGCAATATTTATTTCATTTTATTTCATGCAATTCGAAGGATGGCGCCCTAACATACCAGCAAGAGAACCAGGGTAAACTACGACCCATGTATACCCTTTCGAAAGCAACCCTGCGTTACCAAGCATGAAAAGCAAATATGTGGAGAGTATCAAATATATGCAATGAATTCGTTAAGTTATATATAGTCGCTTTGTCGTTATCTATTTTTACAGGTTTTGCAACCCCAGGTTGCAAGAATATATTTTTATAATTCATAAAGTTACGCGAATAGGTCCTTGTTTGAGCGCAACCAAAAGTTGCGCGTGTGCAGACAGGAAAAAACCTTTGAGAAAATTTTTACAAATAAAATGATTGACTTATACATCAAACTATTGTATACAAATCATGGCATGAAAATTGCTTTAAAATCATTTAGATGAGTGAATTTTTACCTTTGGGTAAAAAATGACTCGGCATGAGATAAGCAGAGAGGTTCGAGATGAAAACAATAGGATATCGATGGATGGGATGTATGGTGGTATTTGCCATCCTTACTTCCTGTGGAAGCCAGCCAAGCGAAGAATTTGATGAAGCCTCCCTAGAGAATACGCAGTCCGATCTCAAGTTTCTCAATTTTCTTTGGGAAACTTTCGAACGATCGAGTATCGGCGCAAGCTTACCGAGTGATTATATTTGGGTAAAAAACGGATCGAGTCGAAACGCCGTTACGGATCAAGCACCCGCCAAAGGCAAGCATAGCCTGGTTGTGGAGATTCCCGATGACTCAAGCGAGCGGGATTATATCGGAATCAAGTTTTGTCTCAACACCACCGCTCCAGACATCTTGGCCGCATCATTCGATCTCAAGCTCAACAACCTGGTGAATTGGACCGGCCTGGGTGTTCTGGGCGACGAAGACAATATGCAGTACTGGTGGTGGGTTCGAGCAGACGGAACCGTGTTCAATGGACACACATTCGACTCTTTCATGGAAGATGTCTGGCAGAAGGTCGAGATCATCATCGATCGAAGCACCAATAGGGCGATGTTTGCGGTGGATGGGAATGAAACCTATTTTGATTTGAATCTCGAATGGACCATGACGGATCCCAATGATCCCATGCAGTGTATTTTTGCTTTCATGGGAGTTTTTGATACACCCCAATCCATTCAAATCGACAACGTCACCATGCTGGGTTATTAATACCACAATCTCGGCAATATATACCGCCAAAGCAACCAATGGTTTCAAGAAACGCAACCAATGGTTGCTATCAGTAATTCATTAATATATTCAAGTAGTTATCTGCGAATATCGCATACCATGCGCAATTTTTGGTTGCATATTCAACTCCATCTCTTTTATGTTTATCCATCTCGATCCACACATAACTTATTGTAATAATAAGGTATTTTATTTTTTACCCTCATGGCATATTTATTGCTAAGCTTTAAGATAGGTGAGGTAAAAAAAACCAATGGGTACAAAAAGACACAATTCGAATCAAAAAGGAAAGTCGAGGCCGATCATGAAAAAAAGCGCGTATGTGTTGCTAGCCGCTTTCGGGTCTCTCGCCTTGTTGGCTTCTTGCGGAACGCAACCCCAAGATCTTGATACTTTTCAATCCGCGATACAAAAAGACAAGTCTGATAAAAAAGACAAGACAGACAAACAAAACAAGAAAACCCTGTGGGAACCTTTCGAGTCTTACGAGATCGATGCCGGAGCTCCGGCTTCCTACATCTGGGTGAAAAACGGCGCCTCTGCAACGAGCGTCACCAATATCGATCCTGCCAACGGCATCAAGAACCTCAAAGTAGTCATCAATGAAGACTCCATAGAGCGCGACTTCATCGGCGTCAAATTCTGCTTGAATGCAGGCGCTTCAGATATCCTGGCCGCCTCCTTCAACATCAAGCTCAAAAACCTGGTCAACTGGACCGGCCTGGGCATCATCGGCGACCAGGATAACATGCAGTATTGGTGGTGGATTCGTCAAGACGGCACCGTCTTCAACGGTCACACCTTCGACTCCTTCATGGAAAATACCTGGCACCAGGTCACCATCACCATCGACCGCACCATGAGCATGGCGACCTTCAACCTGGACGGCAACCAAAACCACTTCGACCTCAACTTCGACTGGACCACGACCGACCCCACCCAACCCATGCAGTGCATGTTCGTCTTCCTCGGCGTCTACGATACCCCCCAGACTGTTCAAATCGACGATGTGGCCATCC